>NZ_JCBATA010000034.1:0-78625 GCF_059816245.1 Frankia sp. RB5 | reverse complement strand
CCCCCCCCCCCCCCCCCCCCCCCCTTTTTACCCCACCCCCCCACCCCCCACATCACCCCGCTCGCACACACTCTTTCCCTACCCGACGCTCTTCGGATCTCGACCGGGCGGCCGGCGCGCGCGCCGCGCTGCCCGCGGGGTCGGCCGGGTCGGGCAGCAGGCCCGGCAGCAGCCGCCACGGCGCCGCCTGCCCGCCCGGGTCGGTGTCGGTCCCGAACAGGGTGCTGCGCGGCGGATCCGGTGGCGGGGCCGTGCCGTTGGCCGCGGCGATCTCCCGGCGGACGCCGAGCAGCGCGCCGCGCAGCTCGTCGGCGCCGGTGAAGCGTCGCCTCGGATCGTCCGCGGTCGCCTTCGCCAGCAGCCGCCGCAACGACTCGTGCCGCGCGGGGGCGTCGCCGGCGTACCCGGCGAGCATCCGGCCGACCGTGCGCACCTCGTCCGTGGCGTCCCGGCGGTGCGGACCGCGCCCCGCCCGGGAGCGGGCGGGGTCCGGTCCCCGGCGACGCGCAGCGGCGACCGGGTCCGGGGGATCGACGCGGTGGATCGCCTCCGGGCGGGCCAGCCGCGCCCGGCCGTCCCGGCCGACCAGGACGGCGTCCGGGGTGAGATCGTCGTGGGCCAGGCCGCGGCCGCGCAGGTAGGCGAGCCCGGCCAGCACGGCGAGCAGGTGGTCGATCGCCTCGGGGAGGGCCAGCGGCGCGCCACGATGGCGCGGCAGCTCGCGCAGTGATGTCCCCTCGATGTCGTCCAGGACGGCGTAGCCCTGGCCGCGGTGCTCGACGAGCGCGTGGACCCGCACGATCGCCGGATGGTCGAGCTCGGTGAGGAACTCCCGATCCCCGGGCAGGGGCCGCACCACGACCCAGCCTGGCGCGGGACCGGCCACGGCGGCACCTCCGCCCGAGGCGGACCCGGCGCCCGAGGCGGACCGGGTGGATCCGGTGGCCGGTGCGGGGTCACGGGCCAGGTAGAGCCAGCCCTGCCCGCCGTGCGCGAGCGCCCCGGCGATCTCCCAGCGGCCGATCCGGTCACCGGCGTGCAGCGGCGGGCGCAGCGAGTAGGGCTGCCCGCAGCCCGCGCAGTATCCTTCGGCCAACGCCGGCCGCTCCCCCCGCGCGCGTCCCACCGGGTCGCCGCAGCGGGTGCAGATCCGCAGTCGTTGCGGCAGGCGGGGATCGGCCAGCAGGCGCGACCGGGGATCGGCCGGCCGGTCCGCCGGTGGGCGGTCCGACGACGGGTCGGTGTCGGGCATGCGCACGTGCTCCCTGTCGTCCCGTCAGTCCCGGTAGGTGGCCGCGGGCGCAGGCGGGGGCGTGCCGCGCAGCCAGCGGGTATAGCTCCGCCCCCAGGCGCCGTCCAGTTCGCGGGCCGCGAGCACGGCGTTGACGAACCGGGTGAGACCCGGCGCCGAGCGGGCGACCACCATGGCCACCTGGTCCGTCCGCCGGGCGGCGAGGCCGACGACGTGCGTGGCCGGATCCTGCGCGGCAAGCCCCACCAGCGTCGTCTCGTCGCCGGTGACCGCCTCGACGCCGCCG
This sequence comes from Frankia sp. RB5, assembly GCF_059816245.1. NCBI lineage: Bacteria > Bacillati > Actinomycetota > Actinomycetes > Frankiales > Frankiaceae > Frankia > Frankia sp. RB5. The sequence continues at coordinate 77,087 of NZ_JCBATA010000034.1, read as the reverse complement.
CGCTGCAGCGTCACGAGGCAGTCGGCCGCCGCGGCCGCGCCCGCCACCGCGCACGTCCGGTGGCCCCGAAGGTCCTCCAGCCGGCGGATCGACGACGTCCGGGCGAGGAGCGCGGCGGGCGCGGTCACGAAGTAGGGCGCGGAGAAGTCGACCAGCTCGGAGCGTTCGCAGGTGACCGTCACGCCGGCGGCGGCGACGTCGAGCTCCCCGCGGCGGACCAGCTCGACCGCCTGCGCCGTCGTGACCGGGCGTAGCCGCACCCGGCCGTCCGCGCCGAACAGGGCCCGGCCGACCTGGTTCGCGACGTCCACCTCGAAGCCCTCCAGCCGGCCGGTGCCCGGCTGCAGCGAGCCGAACGGCGCCGCGTCCGAGCGCACCCCGACGCGCAGGTATCCCCGGCGCACCACGGCGGCGACGTCCGGATCCGGCGAGGGTCCCGGCGTCGGTCCCGGCGCAGCTGCAAGCGACGGTCCCGGCGGCGCGACCGGTGCCGGGCGCAGACTCCCCGCGGGCAGGCGGCACGGCGGCGCCGTCGATCCTGTTCCCGCGGAGGGGCCGGCGGGCGACGCGGCGTCGCCGAGCGGGCGTGCCTGCGGCGGGAGCGGGCTGGGCACGGCGGCGCAGCCGGCGAGGGCGATCAGCAGCGCCAGCACCGCCGCGCGAGTCGCCTTCGCGGCGGCCCCCGCGCCGCCGCGGGCGACCGGCGCGCCACCACTCCGTGCGAACCCGGACATACCAGTCGTGCCCGTGCGTACCACTGCCCCGCTCAAGTCCCTTCGTGGTCGTCCCGCCTGGCGGGGCCGTCACCGCCTGGCCGTCCCGGCGCCAGGCGACGATCGATGGTAGGTCGGGCGCGGCCGGGGTGGCGGTGCGGTGTCGCGTTGTCGTCACCACGTGCGGCCCGACCTGGCCCGGGCCGTGTGCGTGGCCTGCGCCGTCGGTCGCGCCGGCGGCTGGGAGGTGCCTCGCGTCACCCGCCGTCCGGGTGATGCCCCCGCGGCTGGCGGTAGTCGTTGATGCGCACCTGGATGCCGACCAGGGTCAGCACGGCGGCGAGCCCGAGGGACAGGGACAGGGCGGCGGGCAGCGAGCGCAGCGGTGCCCCGGCCTGCGTCAGGTGCCCGGTGAGCCGGCCGCTGGCCGCGGCGACCACCGCGGCGGACGCCTGGTCGAAGCGGTGGAACGCGATCGTGTCCGGGCCCTGCAGCAGGGCGAGCGCCGTCGGCAGGCCACCCGGTTCGTCGAGGTGGGCGCGGACCTGGGCCGCGTTGGTCTGATGGACCTGCCAGACGGGGCCGAGCGGCGCGGCCGGCCCCTCGAGCCCGGCGGGAACCGTGAGGCCCGCGAGCAGGCCGGGCGGCGCGGAGCCGGTGGTAGGGCCGGTGGAGGGGTCGGCGGCGGTGACGAGGTCGCCGCCGGGGTCGTAGCCGAGGCGGAGGGTGGCCGCGTCCGCATCGGCGTCGTGGGCGGCGGCGTCCGCCGGGCTGATCAGGGCGAGGTTCTCGTCGGCCCAGGCCCGCAGGCCCAGCGCGCGCGCCTGCCCGGCCGCCGTCAGCGGGCGGAAGCCCTGGTCGCGGGCGTCCAGCAAGTGGGCACGCTGGACCGCGAAGGCGGTCAGGGCCCAGCCCACCGCGATCGCGGCGAGCAGGGTGGCGGCGACCAGCGCCGGATTGAGGATGCGGTTGGTGCGCCGGAACAGCCGGATCTGGACGACGACGAGCATCGCCACGCTCACCAGGCCCGCCGCGGCGACGACGAGCGGGCCGAGCGCGCCGCTGGCCCGCCGGCTGTCCCGGTCGACGCGGGCCGCCTCGGCGGTGACGAGCCGGTCGGCGGCGGGCAGGAGCGCGGCGCGCATCAGCGCCGACCCCGACCGCAGGTAGGCGCCACCGACGGTGGACCCGAGCCGGGTGTACGCCCGAGCCAGCTCCACCTGCCCGGCGTACTCCGGCAGCCGCTGGCTGAGGACGGTCAGCGCACCGGGCGCGCCGGCATCGTGGCCGACGCGGGCGAGCTCGACGATCCGCGCGCCGGCGTCGGCGACGGCCCGCTGGTAGGCCGTGCGCGGATCCGGCCGCACGGCGGCGGGCACCGTGGCGCCCGGCAGCAGCTCCCGTGCCGCGGCGGCGTCGGCGGCGGCGAGGTCCGCGCGCAGGCTCTCGGCGGCGACGACCGCGGCGACGTGCGTGCCGGCGAGCGCGTGCGTCGCGTGCTGGCGGACCCGCACCGTGGTGAACGCCGCGGCCCACAGCGCGACCAGCATCGCCGCGACCAGGATCGACAGCAGGCGCAGCCGGCCGGGCGGGGTGGCCAGGCGCCTGCGCGGCCGGCCCACGTCAACGGGTGGCGCTGCCGTGTCGACGGCGGTCATGAAGTGGATCTTAGGGGACAGGGGACGTCCCGGGACAGGTCCGACGTTACGGGACCGTCACATCACAGCGGGGGTCGTCGCGCCCCCACGAACGGGCCGGTGTTTGGATGACGGGCGTGGGCGGGGCAGGCGGCGGGATCGGGGGCGGTGCGGGCAGGGCCGAGGCGGGCTCGCCGCAGTGGTGGGCCGAGCGCATGGCCGCGGACGCGCGCCGCCGGCCGCGGGTCGGCGGACTGTCGACGGAGCGTCTCGTCGACGCCGCGATCGAGGTGCTGCGCGAGGGCGGGCTCGAGGCGCTGACCGTCCGCGAGGTCGCGCACCGGCTCGACACCTCCAGCGCCTCGCTCTACCGGCACATCACCAGCCGCGACGAGCTGCTCGTGCTCATCGTCGACCGCAGCCTCGGCGCGGTGCGCCTGCCGCGCGACGGCACGCGCGGTGGCTGGCGGGAGCGGGCGGAGTCGCTCATGCGCGAGGTACGCCACGTCCTGCTGCACCATCCGCTGCCGGTGGGGACGGTGCTGAGCCGGCCGGTGTGGGGGCCGAACACGCTGCGGGTCGTCGACGCGTTTCTCACCATCTTCCTGGACGCCGGGCTCGACGCCGAGCAGGCGACGCACGCGGCGAGCACCCTGCTCGACTTCGTTGTCGGCTCGGCCGCCATCCAGCGCGGCAACGCCGGGCGCTGGCCGCGGGGGGAGGCGCAGGAGACCCAGCTCGACCGGCTCACCGCGCTGCTGCCCGACGACGACCTGCGCGGGCTGCGAGCCGCCGGCGCGGCGTTCACGTCGGCGCGCGCCTCGGACGTGTTCATCGAGGGGCTGGCGATCGTCCTCGACGGGATCGCTCATCGTGTCCAGCGGGGGGCACCGCCGCCAGCGCGTCCGTGACGGTGTCGCCGATGACGTCGGCGAGACGGGCCGGCGCGCCGCGGCGGGTCCGCACATGCAGCGGCTCGGGATCGGCGGCGGGCAGGTCGTCGCGGCGCACGAGGCCCGGCGGGACGGGGCCGACGTCGGCAAGCAGCGCCACCCCGACCCCGGCGCGCGCCGCCTGCAGCACCCCGGCGAGGTGCCCGGCCTCGCCGGCCACCCAGGCGGTTCGCCCGACCCGCGCCAGCGTGCTCAGCGCCTGGCGGCGGATGGTGCACGGGTCGTTGATGGCGATCAGCGGCAGCGGGCGTCCCGGCGGCGGGGGAGACCAGCCGGCGGCCGCGTACCAGGCCAGCGGCAGCACGCCGGCCGGGCGGCTGCCGGGGCCCGGCGGCACGCCGATGAGCAGCGCGACGTCGACGGTGCCCGCGTCGAGCCCCTCGGTCAGCCGGGCGCCGCGGTCGAGACGAAACTGCACGCGGGCGTCCGGATAGGCGGCCGTCAACGCGACCATCCACAGCGGGAGCAGGTGGTCGGCGGCGTGCTCGGTCGCCCCGACGGTGATCGTCGAGGGACGGGCCGGGGCACCGACGCCGAGCGCCCGCAGGGTGGCGTCGTGCAGGTCGAGCAGGTGCCGGGCGGCGGCCAGCAGCAGCTCGCCGTCGGGGGTGAAGCGGGTGGCGCGTCCGTCCGGGGTGACCAGCGGGCGGCCGACCGCGCGTTCGAGGCGGCGGACATGCTGGCTGACCGCGGACTGTGACACGCACAGCGCCGCCGCCGCCCGGCGGAACCCGCCGCTGTCGGCGATCGCGACGAGGCTGCGTAGCGCGGTGATGTCGAGCACCGACGACCCCGTCGGGGACGCCGCGGGCAGAGCGGAGCCCGCTGGAGGCAGCGAGTCCGCCGGGAAACCCGCACGGGAGCTCGGGGACATGGAGGGCACACCCGACGATACCAGACCGATCGCGAATGCTGATCGGTGTGATTGCGGATCGGCGTTGGACACCATCCGTAAAACCCACCATTGTGGTGGACATGGTTGGCAGGTCGCGCGCATCCCGGGTCGGACTCCTGACCCGTCGGCGCGTCGTCGACTTCGGGATCCTCTCCTCCAGCTGCTGTCGCCGCGGCTGACGTTCGCCGCCCCCCTGTAGTTCCTCCCACGCGTCTCCGCCCCGGCGAGACGCGCGACGACCCCGTGCGCGCGTCCCGCCCTCGACCGTGCCCGTCTGTCCGCCGCCCGTGTCCGCCGGCCGTCGGCCCGTGCGTGCGCGGCGCGACGCGCGGCTCCCCTTCCCCGGACGAAGGACCTTCCATGACCTCCGCCGCCCCGCCCAGCTCCGCGGCCCACACCGGCGAACAGCCCACCGCCAGCCCTGCCCCGACCCTGCTGGCCTGGGACAACCCGCCCGCCATCGCCCCGCGCGGCACCGTCCTGCTCGTCGCCGGCCGAGGGGAGCATCCCGGTGTCTACGAGCGGTTCGGCAGCCGTGTCGCGTTCGACGGGTACCGGGTGCGGGCGCTCGGCGATCCGACCCGCGATCCCGACGCGGTGACGGCGGACCTGCGCACCCTGCTCGCCGACCCCGACCTGCCCGCCCCGCGGGTGCTCGCCGGCTCCGACGCGGGCGCGGCCTTCGCCGCCGCGCTCGTCGCCACCGGCGCCGTGCGGGTCGACGCGCTCCTGCTCGCGGGCCTGCCGACCGCGCCGGACGGGCAGGCCTCCTCGTCGGACGGTCAGGCACCCGCGCAGGGCCAGTCGCCGGCGGGCGGGCCGGACGACGGCGGCTGGGAGGCCGAGCTCGCGGTGCGCACCGCGTGCCCCACCCACCAGGGCCGCCTCGCCGCCGACCCGCGGGTGCGCCGCGGCGACCTGCGCCGACCGGTCCCGGCCAGCTGGCTGGCCGACGGCGACCTGGCCCGGGTCGACGTCCCGGTCCTGGGGCTGCACGGCGCGGCGGACACCGTCAGCCCGCTGCGGCAGGCGCGGAAACGCTACGCCGCGGCGCGCCGGGCCGAGCTGGTGGTCATCGAGGAAGGCCGGCACGACGCGCTCAACGACGCCACCCACCGCAGCGCCGCCGCCGAGATCGTGCTGTTCCTCGAACGGCTGCGCCTCGGTGCCGACCTTCCCGTCATCGCGCGCCGGCTGATCGGACCCCGAGGAGAGATCTGATGCCCGTCGAGTTCATCAGCGCCATCAACGTCAACCCGTCCAACGAGGTCAACCGGTTCGGCTATGGCGGCGTCGACCTGCCGTTCTTCCGGCGCTACGCCCGCACCCTGGACGACTACGGCTTCGACTACACCCTCTGCGCCTACGGCTCGGCGTTCCACGACCCGTTCACCGTGGCCAGCGCGCTGACCCAGTACACCGAGCGGGTCCGCCCCATCGTGGCGCTGCGGCCGAACACGATGTACCCGACCGTCGCCGCCAAGCAGCTGGCCACCCTCGACCAGCTCTCCGGCGGGCGCGCCGTCGTCCACTTCATCGCCGGCGGTGACGACCACGAGCAGGCCCGCGAGGGCGACCGTCTCGCCAAGGCCGAGCGGTACGCCCGCCAGTCCGAGTACATCGACATCCTGCGCCGGGTGTGGGCGTCGACGACGCCGTTCGACCACGCCGGCACCTACTACTCCTTCGAGGACTTCGTCTCCGTCGTGCGTCCCGTGCACGGCACCATCCCGGTCTCCGTCGGCGGGTCGTCGGCCGAGGCCTACCAGGTCGGCGGGGCGAAGGGCGACATCTTCGGGCTGTGGGGCGAGCCGCTCGCGCAGACCCGCGAGCAGATCGACGCCGTCGGCGCGCAGGCCCGCCTGGCCGGGCGCACCGACACCCCGCGGATCTGGGTGAGCTTCCGCCCGATCGTCGCCGCCACTGACCAGCTCGCCTGGGAGAAGGCCCACCAGATCCTCGGCGTGCTGCGCGATACCGGCGGCTTCCGGGCCCGGGTGGGACGCAACAGCCTCGGCGGCGACGCCGGCCAGGCGCCGCCGAACGTCGGCTCGCAGCGGCTGCTCGCCGCCGCCGCCCAGGGCGTGGTGCACGACCGGGCACTGTGGACGGCCACCGCGACGGCCACCGGCGCCGCCGGCGCGTCGACGGCGCTGGTCGGCTCACCGGAGACGGTCGCCGCGGCGATCCTCGACTACGTCGACCTCGGCGCCGAGCTGATCTCGATCCGCGGCTACGACAACTTCAACGACCTCGTCGACTACGGCCGCGACGTCCTTCCGCTGGTACGCCAGGAACTCGCCCACCGCGAGGCGACCGGCCAGCGCGGCGAGGTCGTCCCGGCCGACGCGGGCCTGGCCCGCGAGGAGCTCGCCGTGCTCGCCGGCGTGGCGTCATGACGGCGCACACCGCGGCGGCGGACGTACCGGCCACGGACCTGCCGGCCACGGACCTGCCGGCGGTGGAGGGACCGGCCGCGCCGGCGCTGGACCGGTCGGCCGCGGACCTGGCGGCGACGGCGCCGCCGGCGGCGGACCTGTCGGACGCGGCGCTCGCGCGGGTGAGCGCCGAGCTCGCGGCGACCGCCGAGGAGTACGACCGGTCGGGGGAGTTCCCCTGGACGGGCGTGCGGGCGGTGCACGACGCGGGCCTGCTGCGCCTGGGCATCGGGTCGCGCTACGGCGGGCAGGAGCTGTCCGCCGTCGACAGCGTCCGGGTGTTCCTGGCGCTCGGCAAGGGAGACCCGTCAGTCGCGCTGATCACCTCGATGACGGTGTTCCAGCACGTCCTGCAGGCCCGGACGTCGTTCTGGCCTGAGGCGCTCTACCAGCGGGTCGTCGCCGACGCGCGGGAGCGGCCGGTGCTGCTCAACGCGATCCGCGCGGAGCCCGAGCTCGGCGCCCCGGCCCGTGGCGGCCTGCCCGCGACGACGATCCGGCGCACCGAGGACGGTGGCTGGCTGCTGCGTGGCCACAAGGGCTTCGCGACCAGCTCCGAGGGGCTGTCCTACCACCTGGTGTGGGCGGCCACCGAGGAGGACGACCCGCTCGTCGGCCACGCGATCGTGCCCGCGGACGCCCCCGGCGTCGAGATCGTGCGTACCTGGGACCATCTGGGCCTGCGCGCCAGCAGCACCCACGACGTGCTCTACCACGACGTGGTGCTGCCCGCCGAGCACTTCCGCGGCGAACGCCACTCGGCCCGCCAGGCACCGGAGGCCTTCTTCGCCGGCGTCGGTCTGGGCGCCACCGCCCTCTACGTCGGGGTGGCCCGTGCCGCGCAGGAGTTCTTCCTGCGTTTCGCGCACGAACGGGTTCCGACGGCGCTCGGCCGCCCGATCGCCACCACCGAACGCATCCAGGCCATCGCCGGCGAGATCGAGGCACAGCTCGTCACCGCCGAGGAGATCGCCTACAACGTCGCCCGCCGCGCCGACGACGACGACCCGCTCGCCGTCGAGAAGGCCGTGCTGGCCAAGCCGCTGATCGCCCGGGCGGCGGTCAGCGCCGTGCAGACCGCCGTCGCCGCCCTCGGCAACCCCGCCCTGACCCGCGCCAACCCGCTCGAACGTCACCTGCGTGACGTCCACTGCGTGCGCGTGCACCCGCCGCAGGAGGACACCGCCCTCCTGCTCGCCGGCCGGCGCACGCTTGCCGCCGCCACGCCCTCCGAAGGAGCTCCGAAGTCATGAGCACGTCCACCCGTCACCGATCGCGCTCCCTCGGGGGGAGGCGACGACTGGCCACCGCGGCCGTCGCCGCCATGACGGCCGCCATCCTCGCGGCCTGCGGAAGCGGCAGCGGCGGCGGCGCGGCGGCAGGAGACTCGGCCGACGGGTCCTCCGCCGGCAAGCCCGTCCCCGGCGGGCGTCTGAAGATCGCCTTCTGGAACGACCTGCAGGCCTGCATCGACCCCAACCAGGTGTACTGGATCGAGTCGCGCAGCCTGGACCGCAACATCGCCGACTCGCTGACCGACCAGGACCCGAAGACCGGGAAGATCGTCCCCTGGCTCGCGACCAGCTGGACGGTGAACGCCGACGCCACCGAGTACACGTTCAAGCTGCGCGACGGTGTGACGTTCAGCGACGGCACGAAGCTCGACGCGAACGCGGTCAAGACCGCCTACGACGGCACCGTCGCCCTGGGGCCCCGCTCCACCCTGGGCGTCACCTACCTCGCCGGCTACAAGGCGACGACCGTCGTCGACCCGTCCACGGTGAAGGTCGAGTTCAGCACGCCGAACGCGGCGTTCCTGCAGGCCACCTCCACCACGACGCTCGCGGTCCTCTCCCCGGCCACCTACAAGGAGACGCCGGAGGCCCGCTGCGCCGGCAAGATCGTCGGCTCGGGGGCGTTCACCCTCGACAGCTACTCCGCCGCGAAGTCGGCGAAGCTCACCCGCCGCGCCGGCTACGCCTGGCCGAGCTCGCTGGTCGCCAACAAGGGCGAGGCGTACCTGGCGGGCATCGACGTCAGCTACATCGCCGAGGACAGCGTCCGCGTCGGCAGCCTGACCAACGGCACCCTCGACATCGCCTGGCCGCGCCAGCCGATCAGCTCCGCCGACCAGGACGTCATCAAGGCCTCCGGCGGCCGGATCGAGACCCGCGCCCTGCCCGGCATCAGCACCAACCTGTACCCGAACGTCACCGGCGACCGGCCGCTGGGCGACCTCGCCGTGCGCCGCGCCCTCTACAAGGCGCTGGACCTCCCCAGCTACACCAAGACGATCTTCTGGGACGGCTACCCGGTCGCGAAGAGCCCGCTGACCTCGACCACTCCGTACGTCGCGGACGAGTCGGCGAAGCTCGCCCACGACCCGGCCGGCGCGGCGAAGCTGCTCGACGGCGCGGGCTGGACCCTCGGCTCCGACGGCTACCGCCACAAGGACGGCCGCAAGCTCACGCTGGTCGCCCTCACCCAGGCGGGGACCCCGGGTGACCAGCTCGTCCAGGACCAGCTCAAGAAGGTCGGCATCGACTACCAGATCAAGGTCGTCACCGCCTCGCAGTTCACCCCGACCGCGGCCAAGGGCGACTACGATCTGGTGCCGGGCTACCTGACCCGCGCCGACCCGAGCGTGCTCGGCTCCCTGCTCAACGCCGCCGGCTCCACCTCCTACACCGCGAAGTTCTCCCAGGACGCCGCCACGGCCGCGAAGGTCAGCGACCTGTTCGGCAAGGGACTGTCGACCGTGAACCCCGAGGCGCGCGGCGGCGTCTACCAGCAGCTGCAGGACTATCTGATCGACAACGGCCTGGTCTTCCCGATCGCCGACCGGGTGCAGGTCATCGGGCTGACGAAGAAGGTGCACGGCTTCGCCTGGACGTCGGAGAGCTTCCTGCGCGCCAACGACCTCTGGCTGTCGAAGTAGGCCGGGACGTGCTCCGCTATCTCGCCGGTAGGTTCGCCCAGGCACTCGTCGTGCTCTGGGCGGCCTACACGGTCGCCTTCGTCATCCTGCACGTGCTGCCCAGCGACCCGGTCACCCTGCAGCTGTCCGCCAGCGGCGCCGACATCGGCACCCTCACCCCGGCACAGCTGCACCTGCTGGAGGCCCGTTACGGCCTCGACGACTCGATCCTCGTGCAGTACTTCCGCGCCCTCGGCGGCGCGCTGCACGGCGACTTCGGGATGTCGCTGACCCAGAACGTCTCCGTCAGCTCGCTCATCGCCGACAAGCTGCCGGACACCCTGCTGCTGTCCGCCGTCGCCATCCCGATCACCCTGCTGTTCGGCGTCGGCATCGCCTTCCTCGCCACCTACGTCCAGTGGCGCCCGGCCCGGGTGCTGCTCGCCCGGCTGCCCGCCGTCGGCGTGTCGCTGCCGCAGTTCTTCGTCGGCCTGCTGCTCATCCAGGTCTTCGCGTTCTCGCTGTCCTGGCTGCCCGCGACGGGCAACAGCGGCGCCGACAGCCTGGTCCTGCCGGCGGTGACGATGGCCCTGCCCGGCGGGGCGATGCTCGCCCAGCTGCTCACCCGCAGCCTCGCCGACACCTGGGGCGAGCCGTACATCCTCACCGCCCGGGCCAAGGGCCTGTCCCGCTGGGCGACGCAGCTGCGCCACGCGCTGCGCAACGCCTCCCTGCCGGCGCTCACCCTGCTCGGCGTCATCGTCGGCTACACGGTCACCAACGCGGTGGTCGTGGAGGCGGTGTTCTCCCGCAACGGCATCGGCCAGCTCGCCCAGCAGGCGGTGCTCGGCCAGGACGTGCCCGTCGTCCAGGCCATCGTGCTGATCGGCGCCGTGCTGTTCGTCTCCGTCAACCTGCTCGTCGACCTGCTGTACTCGCTGCTCGACCCGCGTGTGGCCAGCGCGGCGCGGGTGGCCTGAGGGGGACCCGATGCCCGACAACCTCGCCTCCGCCGACCTGCTGGCCCCCGACCTGCTCGACCCACCGGCCGGCCGCGCCGCCGGCGCCAGCGGTGACGCGCCCGCCGCCGGCGACGTCACCGAGGCCGGCGAGGCAGCCGCGCACGGTCCGTCCTCGGCGCCGGGCGGAGAGTCCGAGGCCGGTGAGCCCTGGGCCGACGGGCGGTGGGCGGCGTGGCGACGTCGATGGCACGGCGCGGCGGCGACCCTCACGCCGCTGCTGCGCCGGCCGGGGTTCGTCCTCGCCGTGCTGTTCGTCGCGTTCGTGATCCTCTCGGGGCTCGTGCCGTCCTGGTTCAGCTCCTACTCCCCGTCGGCGACCTCGCCCACCGACAAGCTGCGCGGGCCGAGCACGTCCCATCTGTTCGGCACCGACGAGCTGGGCCGCGACCTGTTCAGCCGGATACTGCACGGCTCCACGCTGACGATCAAGGCGACGAGTGGCGCGGTGCTCATCGCCGTGGTCGCGGGCCTGGCCATCGGGGTCATCGCCGGGTTCTTCGGCGGCTGGGTCGACGTGCTGCTCATGCGGATCGTCGACGTCCTGCTGGCGATCCCGATCCTGCTGATGGCGCTCACGATCGTCACCGCGCTCGGTTTCGGCCTGCTGCCGATGGCCATCGCCGTGAGCGTCGGCATCACCCCCGGGTTCGCCCGCACAACCCGGGCCGAGGTGCTGCGGGTGCGCGAGCAGGCCTACGTGGAGGCGGCCCGCACCGGCGGCGCGTCCTGGAGCCGGGTCATGCTGCGCCACGTGCTGCCCAACTCGTGGGGGCCGGTCGCCGTGCTCACCGTGCTCGACTTCGGCGCCGCGGTGCTGCTCATCTCCGCCCTGAGCTTCCTGGGCTTCGGCACCCCGCCGCCGGCCGCCGAGTGGGGCACGCTGATCTCGAACGGGCGCAACTACCTGGTGACCAGTCCCTGGCTGTCGCTGCTGCCCGGGCTGTTCGTCGGCCTGGTCGTGTTCAGCCTCAATCACATCGCCCGCACCCTCGAGGAGGCCCAGCGGTGACCGAGACGACCGAGCGCGACGCCGCGACGGCCGACCCGACCGTGAGGGCCGACCCGACCGCGACGGCCGACCCGACCGTGAGGGCCGCGGCGGTGGACGACGAGAGGCCCCTCATCGCGCTGTCCGGGCTGTGCGTCGGCTACCGGTCGCGGGGACGGGTGGTGCCGGCGGTAGCGGACGTCGACCTGGCGGTGGCGCCCGGGGAGACGGTCGCGGTCGTCGGCGAGTCCGGGTCGGGCAAGACGACGACGGCGCACGCGATCCTCGGCCTGCTGCCCGCGGGCGGCGTCGTCACCGGCGGCCGGATCGAGGTGGCCGGGCGGGATGTCACCGGCGCGCCCGACCGGGTGCTGCGTGGGCTGCGCGGCACGACCGTCGCCCTGATCCCGCAGGACCCGATGGTCGGGCTCAACCCGACGATGCGCGTCGGCGCCCAGGTCGCCGAGGCGGTCCGCCGCCGAGGGGTGGACCGCCGGCTCGCCCGCGCCGAGGTGCTCGAGGCGCTGGAACGGGCCGGGGTCGACCGGCCGGCGGTGCGGGCCCGGCAGTACCCGAACCATCTCTCCGGCGGGTTGCGGCAGCGGGTGCTCATCGCCATCGCCATCGCCGGGCATCCTCGGCTCATCGTCGCCGACGAGCCGACGAGCGCCCTGGACGTCACCGTGCAACGGCGCATCCTCGACCACCTCGCCGGCCTCGTCCGCGACACCGGCACCTCCCTGATGATCATCACGCATGACCTGGGCGTGGCCGCCGACCGGGCCGACCGGGTGATCGTCATGCGCCGCGGCCGCGTCGTCGAGCAGGGCACCCCGGCGGACATCCTGCTGCGCCCCCGCGACCCCTACACCCGCCACCTCATCGACGTCGCCCCGGCACTGTCCCACGCCGGGCACGTCGTGCCCCGCTTCACCACGGTGCCGCCGGCGCCGGAACTGCTGCGCCTCGACGGCGTCGGCAAGGACTTCCGGCTGCCCCGCGGCGGCTCCGAGTCCGGCGATGGCGACGGCGGCGCTGGGAACCGGACACTGCGGGCGCTGGACGACGTCAGCCTGACGGTGCGGGCCGGGCAGACGCTGGGGCTCGTCGGCGAGTCCGGCTCCGGCAAGACGACGGCGCTGCGCATCGCCATGGGCCTGGAACGGCCCACCCGGGGCCGGGTGTACCTCGACGGCGAGGACATCACCGACGCCAGCTGGTCGCGGCTGCGGCCGCTGCGCCGCCGCTTCCAGCTCGTCCACCAGAACCCCTACTCGTCCCTGGACCCGCGCTTCACCGTCGCGCAGTGCGTCGCCGAGCCGCTGGTGTCCTTCCGCGTCGGGGACCGGGCGACCCGGGCCGCGCGGGTACGCGAGCTGCTCGACCAGGTGGCGCTGCCGGCGTCGTACGCCGAGCGCCGGCCCGCGGAACTGTCCGGCGGGCAGCGCCAGCGGGTCGCGATCGCCCGGGCGCTGGCGCTGGAGCCCGCCCTGGTCCTGCTCGACGAGCCCGTCTCCGCCCTCGACGTCTCCGTGCAGGACCAGATCCTGACCCTGCTGCTGCGCCTGCAACGCGAACTCGGCGTGGCCTACTTCTTCATCGCGCACGACCTGGCGGTCGTCGCCCAGCTCGCCCACCACGTCGCCGTGCTGCACGGTGGACGGATCGTGGAGAGCGGCCCGGCGGCGACCGTCCTCACCGCTCCGGCGCGCGAGCACACCCGGGAGCTGCTCGGCGCCGTGCCGGGCCAGCGGTTCGCCGCGCAGCTCGCCCGCTCCGACAGCGCGCACACCGCCGACGGTGCGACGATCGCCGCCGCCGCCGCCGCCGACGCCGACGACGCCGACGCCGGCGCGACAGGCACAGCCACAGCCACCGCCGCCGGCCTGACCGCCGCGGCGGCCCGACGGGAGGACTCGTGATGGCCCAGCGATACGTGGTGATCGGCGCCGGGGCGGTCGGCGCGACCGTCGCCGCGCAACTGCACGCCACCGGCGTCGACACGCTCGCCGTCGCCCGGGGGGCGAACCTCGCGGCCCTGCGCGCCGGCGGGCTGCGCTACATCCGCCCGTCCGCCACCCCGGGCGGGCCCGCCGACATCCGCCAGGTCCCGCTCGCCGTCGCCGCCGGACCCGACGAGGTCACCCTGCGCCCCGGCGACGTGCTCGTCCTCGCCACCAAGGCACAGGACGCCGAGGCCGTGCTCGCCGCCTGGGCCTGGCAGCCGGTGCACGGCGGGGCCGCGGCCGCGACCGCGGGGGAGACACTGCCGCTGGTGCTGCTGCAGAACGGCCTCGACGGCGCCCGGGCGGCACTGCGCCGCTTCGCCACGGTCGTGGACGCGGTGGTGTTCTGCGCCTCGACGCACCTGCGCCCCGGCGAGGTGATCGCCCCGTCCGCGCCGCACGTCGCCGGCTTCCTGCTCGGCCGCGTCCCCGGCGGCGGCACCGGTGACCCGGTGGTCGAGGCCATCGCCGCCGACCTGCGCGCCGGCGCCTGCCAGGTGCGGGTCGTCGACGACATCGGCCGCTGGAAGGCCGGCAAACTGCTCGGCAACCTCGCCTACAACCTCGACGCGCTCTATCCGCCGAGCCCGCGCCGCGACGAGGCCTCCGCCGCGCTCGTCGCCGAGGCGCGCCATGTCCTGTCCGCCGCCGGCATCGACCCCGCCGGGTTCGCCGACCTGCGCGCCCCCGACGGCGGGTCCCCCGGCGCCGCCGGGGGCATCGGCCTGGACGTCACCACTCTCGGCCCGCGGGAGATCCCTGGTTTCGACCGGCCGGGCAGCTCCACCTGGCAGAGCCTGGCCCGCGGCGGCTCGGTCGAGGCGGACTACCTCAACGGCGAGATCGTCCTGCTCGCCCGCCTGCACGGCCTCGTCGCGCCGGTCAACGCCGGGGTGCAGCGACGCCTCGCCACCGCCGCCCGCCTGGGAACCGCGCCTGGCACGCTGGGCGCCGACGACCTGGCGAACCTGCTCGCCGGGCCCGGCGCCGAGACCGAGCCCGTCGGCGTCGTGACGGCGGCCCACCCCACCTCCGCCGGAGCCAAGGCCGGCGCCGTGCTGGTCGACGCGAAGGCGCTGCGCGACGAGCAGGCCTCGGCGCGTCCGCCGCTGCTGCTGGACGTCCGCTGGGCGCTCGGCGACCCGCACGGCCACGACCATTACCGCGACGGCCATCTGCCCGGCGCCGTGTACGTCGACCTCGACACCGAGCTCGCCGACCACACGCTCGCCGCCGCCCCCGGCGGCCTCGCCGGGCGTCACCCGCTGCCGTCCCTCGGCGTGCTGCGCGCCGCGGCGCGGCGCTGGGGCCTGTCCGCCGGGCGCCCGGTCGTCGTCTACGACGACAACGGCGGCCTGTCCGCGGCCCGGGCCTGGTGGCTGCTGCGCTGGGCGGGCGTCGCCGACGTGCGCATCCTCGACGGCGCGCTCGCCGCCTGGCGTGACGCCGGCCTGCCGCTGGAGACCGGGGAGATCATCCCGGTGCCCGGCGACATCGAGCTGTCCGGCGGCCATCTGCCCGTCCTCGACGCCGACGAGGCCGCCGCCCTCGCCGACTCCGGCGTGCTGCTCGACGCCCGTGCCGGCGAGCGCTACCGCGGCGAGGTCGAACCGGTCGACCCGCGCGCCGGCCACATCCCCGGTGCCCGCAGCGCCCCCACCGGCGACAACCTCGACGCCGCCGGCCGCTTCCGCTCCGCCGCCGACCTGCGCACCCGCTTCCGTGCCCTCGGCGTCGCCGTCGGCGCCGACACGCCCGACGGCGTCGACACGGCCGATGCCGCCAACACGCAGGAGGTCGTCGAGGCTGCCGGTGGCGTCGGCACGTCCGCCGGCGAGGGTGGCGGGGCGAGTGATGGCGGTCGGGGCGTGCAGCCAGTGGTCGGGGTGTACTGCGGGTCCGGGGTGACCGCGGCGCACGAGATCGCGGCCCTGGCCGTCGTCGGCGTCGAGGCCGCGCTCTACCCCGGCTCCTGGTCCGCGTGGTCCTCCGACCCGTCCCGACCCGTCGCCACCGGCCCACGATGAGCCGGACCGTGCGGGCCGCGGCCGAGCGTGCGGCGCCGTCCGGGGAGGCGGCCACGGTGGCGGAGGCGTTCGCGGTCGCGTTGCCGGTCGGGCGCTGGAGCAGCGATCCGGCGGTCGTCGACGGGCACCGGCTCGACCGCTCCGGCTGGGTTCCCGTGGGACGACCGCTCGGCGTCGCCTTCGCCCGTGACGTCGCCGACGTCCAGGCGGTGCTGCGGGTCGCCGAGACCCAGCAGGTGACGGTGACCGTGCGCGGGGCCGGCACCGGCCTCGCGGGCGGTGCCGCGGCCGGCGCCGGAACCGTCGTGCTGGACGTGTCCGGGCTGAACCGGATCCGCGAGCTGTCCGTCGACGACGCGCTCGCCGTCGTCGAACCCGGCGTCATCACCGCCGACCTCGACGCCGCCGCCCGCGCGGCCGGCCTGTCCTACCCGCCCGACCCGGCGAGCGCGGCGATCTCCACGATCGGCGGGAACATCGCGACGAACGCCGGCGGGCTGCGCTGCGCCAAGTACGGCGTCACCCGCGAGTCGGTGCTCGGCCTCGACGTCGTCCTCCCCAGCGGCGAGGTGATCCACACCGGCCGGCGCACCGTCAAGGGTGTCGCCGGCTACGACCTGACCGGCCTGTTCGTCGGCTCGGAGGGCACCCTCGGGGTGATCGTCGGCGCCACCGTGCGCCTGCGACCCCTGCCGCGCGCGACCGTCACCCTGGCCGCGTTCTTCGACACCCTGCCCGCCGCCGTCGACGCCGTCACCGCACTCGCCGCCGCCGGCGTCGTCCCCGCCGTCGCCGAACTGCTCGACGCCCGCACCGTCGCCGCCGTCAACGCCCTCACTGGCGGCGGTGACCCGGCGGCGTCCGAGGCGGTGTTCCTGCTCGTGCAGACCGACGGCTTCGGCGCCGACGCGGAGGCCGACGTCGCCCAGGCCGTCCTTGCCGAGCGGGCCCGGCTCGTGCGCCGCTCGTCGGACGCGGCGACCGCGCAGGCCCTGCTCGAAGCCCGCCGCGCCGCGCTGCCGGCCCTCGAACGGCTCGGCCGGGTCCTCATCGAGGACATCGCCGTGCCCCGCAGCCGCCTCGCCGAGGCCGCGCGGCGCGTCACGGAGATCGGCGCCGCCGCCGGTGTCGACATCTACACCCTCGCGCACGTCGCCGACGGCAACCTGCACCCGATCATCGTCGTCGACCCCGCCGAACCGGAGATCCCGCCACGAGCGTGGGCCGCCGCCGAGCAGATCTTCGCCCTCGCGCTGGAACTCGGCGGCACCGTCACCGGCGAACACGGCGTCGGCGTCCTCAAGCGCCGCTGGCTCGCCGCCGAACTCGACCCCGCCACCCACGACCTGCAACGACGCCTGCGCTCCACCCTCGACCCCGCCGGCACCCTCACCCCCGGCCGCGCCCTGTGACGCTCCCGGCGACGTCGCCGAGGTACCCGTAGGCGATCGCGACCCGGCCGAGGACGCGGGCGGCGCCGAAGCCGGTGGTTCGCGATCGCGAAGGTGGGATCGCACCAGTCCGCAGGGCTGCGGAACGGCAGTGCCCGACTCGTGCCCTCCTGCAGGGTGCTCACGAGCGCGGACACGGCGACCTTCGGCGGGTAGTCGACGAGCAGGTGTACGTGGTCGTCCTCGCCGTTGAACTCGCTGTCAGGATGGACGACCGGGAAAGTGACGTGACGAGGTAGCCGATGGTCGGCATCATGTGTACGTGTACGACTGGCCCGACGAACCCCCGCCGCCGCGCTTGGTGGCGGCCTGGCGGGTGCTGGGAACGATGCCGGCGGAGCGCGTTCCGTTCTGGGCGGCGGACTGGTTGATCGCCGGCTGGGGCGACGTCAGCGTCGCTGAGCTTGCGGGACTCAGCGGCCGCGACCCTCGCGCCGTCGACGACCTGCTCGCGGCCGCCCTGGACGAGTGCGGCCCGGACAGGCGTGACCTGGACGCGGAGGGCGCGGGCCGCGAGCGCGCGGCTGGGATGATCGCATTCACGGCTATCGCGGAGATGCACGCGGCAGGACGGGTGACCGAACGATGGGTGGCCACCGTGGTCAGCACGATCGTGGGAACCATCCCGAACGAGTCGCTCAGCAGCCTGCCACTGGGTCGAATCCACTTTCTCGCCGACGAATGGGAGTTCGGGTGGGGCCGCAGTGGCGACGAGCTACGGCACGAAATCCAGCAGGCGTGCCGCACGCAACTCGACGCGACCTTCGAAACCACCAAGGCCTCTCCCGCTCGCAACGCGACGGCTTGGTGGAGACGAAGCCGGCGCTGACCGCATCGGCCTGACGGACGGGCCCGAGAGATCACCTGTCGGCGACCTGCTCGCACCACATGACGACGGTCGGGCCGGTGTCCCGGTCATCTCCCGGCTCACCTCGGATCGTGAAGCCCGCCCGCTCGTAGAAGGGGACGGCCGATAGCCGAGCGACACACCACAGTGTTCCCCCACCCCCAGCACCCACATGCTCGACAAGTGCGGCGAGCAGTCGTGCGCCGACCCCGCGGCGCCGGTGGTCGGGGGCGACGGCCATCCAGCGCAGCCGCCACCCGGCCTCTCCCCAGGGCGATTCCTCCCTGATCACCGTGCCGGTACCCACGACCTCACCGGTGACCAACCTCGCGATCACATGCGCCGTGTCGACATCCCGGTCCCGAGGCGTCTCCACGTCCCGGACGGTCAGACTCGGCCGCAGCACCCGCTGCCGCAGAGCGAACGTCTCCACGACCGCTACACGCTCAAGTCGAACACCCGCTATCCACTCCGGCCTCACGGGACGATTGTCGCCCACGGGCCGGCGAGGTCAGGCTGTCGTAGCGGCCGTGAGCCGTCAGACTTCGCGTGGGATCCGGGGACCGGAGGCCGTCACTCGGCGAGGATGGCCGTGGGCCGGTCGCCGCCGCTGGGCAGCGATGGAGGTGTCCGTAGAGCGAGGAGCGATGATCGGCGGGGTCTTTCGGTCACTGCGGGTCCACAACTTTCGGCTGTTCGCTGGCGGGCAGGTGCTGTCCGTCACCGGCACGTGGATGATGTTCACGGCGCAGGACTGGCTGGTCCTGTCGCTGAGCCACGACTCGGGGTCGGCGCTGGCGCTGGTCACGGCGTTGCAGTTCACGCCGGTGATGCTGCTGACGCTCTACGGCGGCCGGCTCGCCGACCGGTACGACAAGCGCCATCTGCTCACCGGCGCGAACCTGGTCGCGGGCGTGCTGTCGACGGCGCTGGCGCTGCTGGTGTTCACCGGGGCGGTGCGGCTGTGGCAGGTGTGCCTGTTCGCGCTGGGGATCGGGCTGGTCAACGCGGTCGAGATGCCGACGCGGATGGCGTTCATCAGCGAACTCGTCGGCCCCGAGCTGCTGCCGAACGCCTCCGCCCTGTCCGCCGCCTACTTCAACACCGCCCGAGTGCTCGGTCCCGCCGCCGCCGGGCCGCTCATCGCCGCATTCGGTACCGGCCCGGCGATGACCATCAACGCTGGCAGCTATCTGGCCACGGTCGTCGGGCTGCGGCTCATGCGCCCGGGCGAGATCCGTCGGCACCGGCGGGCGGCGGGGGAGCCGGCGCCCAGGGTCGTCGACGGCCTGCGCTATGTGCGCGGCCGGGCGGACCTCGTCGTCGTGTTCGGCCTGGTGGCCACCGTCGGGCTGTTCGGGATGAACTTCCAGCTGACTGTTCCGCTGCTGGCCCGCACCGTGTTCCACGCGGGCGCCACGTCGTTCGGCCTGCTGACGACCGGCCTCGCCGCGGGCTCCCTGCTCGCCGCGTTCGTGACGACCGGCCGGCGCACCCGCCCGTCCGCCTGGCTGGTGATCGGCTGGGCGGGCGTGTTCGGGCTGGTCGAGGCGGCGGCCGGGTGTGCGCCGAGCTATCCGGTGGCGATCGCCCTGCTCGCGGTGACCGGCTTCGCCATGCTCTATTTCATGCAGGCGGCCAACCACCGCATCCAGCTCGGCAGCGACCCGGCGTTCCGGGGCCGGGTGATGGCGCTCTACGCGCTGATCCTGCAGGGGACGACGCCGCTCGGCGCCGCGCTCGTCGGCGGGCTCACCGACGCTGCCGACGCCCGCGCCGGTCTGTACGTCGGCGGCCTGCTCTCGGCGCTCGCCGCCCTCGCCGCCGCCGTCGCGCACCGTTCCTGGGCCTCGGCGCGCGAGGACCGCGCCGTCACCACCGCGGAGCCGGAGTCCGCGACATCGGCGACGGTGCCTGCGACATCGACTGGGCCGCAGGCGGAGGAGAGGGTTTCGGCGCACGGGTGAAAAACTCCACGCGCCACTCCGGGGCGGGCGGACGGTCGCCTAGGATCACCATATGGTGACCATTGCGAACCCGCTGGAGCTGGCGGGGTGCCGCCGTCATGCCCAGGTGGCACCGGTCACATTCGAGGGGGCGGGACGGGGTGGCACGTATGTCCAGTGAGGCCGATCTGTGGCTGCGGCGGTTCCAGCCCGGCCCGGCGGACGGGCCGCGGCTCCTCTGCTTTCCGCACGCCGGTGGTTCCGCGAGCTATTTCGTGCCGCTGGCCAGGGCGTTGTCCCCGGTCGCCGAGGTGCTGTCCGTGCAGTATCCGGGCCGCCAGGACCGCCGCGCCGAGCCGCCGTTCACCGCCATCGCGCCGCTGGCCGACGCCCTCGCCGAGGTGATCAGTGGGCTGAACGACCGCCCGCTGGCCTTCTTCGGCCACAGCATGGGCGCGATCGTCGCCTTCGAGGTGACCCGCCGCCTCGCCGCCTCGGCCACGGCCGGGCGCACCGTCCCCGAACCGTTCGTGCTGCTCGCCTCCGGCCGCCGCGCCCCCTCCGCCCTGCGCGACGAGTCCTACCACCGACTCGACCACGACGCGTTCGTCGCCGAGATGGGCACCCTCGGCGGCACCGACCCGCGCATCCTCGCCGAGCCCGAACTCGTCGAGATGATCGTCCCGCCCACCCGCGCCGACTACCAGGCCATCGAAACCTACGTCCCCACCGACGACGCGGTGATCAGCACCCCGATCATTCTCATGATCGGGGACGAGGACCCCCGCGTCACCACCCCCGAAGCCGAACTCTGGCGCAAGCACACCACCGGCACCTGCGACCTGCGCCTGTTCCCCGGCGGCCACTTCTACCTCCTCGACCAGGCCCCCGCCGTCATCACCACCATCTCCGACGCCCTGGCCGCCGCCGCGCATCCCGCCTGACCGGCACGTGGTGGGGCCGGTGCGGCCCGCGGCGTGAGATCGGCGCAGGTCGGAGCACTGCGATGATGCGCAGTGTAACGATCTTTGCTGCCTCTGAGAGGATCACCGCTCATGAGGTCGCATTCCAGTCCGAACCAGGCCGATCCGACCCCCACGCCTCCCGCCGTCGCTGCCGCGGCCCCCTCCACGTCCACCTCCCCGGTCCTTGTCCCTGCGCCTGCCTCTGCCCCTGCGCCGCCCCCGGTTCCCGCCCCCGCGCCGGCGCCGGCGAAGACGAAGGGGGAGGGCGAGGACGAAGTCCGATCCGGTCGAGGCGGAGCGCGGCGCACTGAGCCCGCCGAGCCCGCCGGACCCGGAATGGGGCGAGGCCGTCGCAGCCTGCCGGCAGATCGTCGACACGGATGTTCGCCCCCTGCGTGAGCGCTACCGTCGGCGCGCCAACCGGCACAAGTTCTTCTTCCGGGCCAGTGGCCTGTTCACCGTCCTGCTCGGCGGCAGTCTGCCGCTGCTCGCCGGCGCTGACTTCGATCACCGCGACGTGGCGCTCGCCGGCGTCGGCGTGACAGTGGCCGTGCTCACCGGTCTGCGTGAGTTCTACCGGTGGGACGAGATGTGGTCGCTGCTGCGCCGCACCGAGAACGCGCTGACCGACGAGCTGCTGCGCTGGGACCTGCGGATCAGCCGGTCCCGCCAGGCCAGCCCGCCGTCCGCCGCCGCCCGGTACTGCTACCAGGCCACCGAGGACCTGCTCGCCGCGACCCGCACCATCCGCGACGCCGAAGCCGACCGCTACTTCGGCGGCCTGCGCCACCCCCACGTCACCCTCGACCCCGCCGGCTCCCGACCATCGACCCCATGATCCGCGCGCACCGGGCGGACCCGGACCGGCGTGGCCACCGACGGCGGCCACACGCTCAGTCCGACGGTGCCGGTGTCTGCGGCACGCTGGGGGGCGAGGCTGAACGCGTCGCTGCGTCGTTGGTGGACGGGCCGGGCGGCGGTGTTGTGCTGGTCGCGGCGGTGGGCCGGGACGAAGGTCCGGTGGGCGATGGGCTGGGGGAGCCTGTGGTCGTCACCGTCGAGGGCTCGAACACACTCGGGTCGACCGCGTACCGCGATCAGGTCCAGAGCCTCGTATGCGGCCTACAGGGCACCCTCTCGTAGGCGCGCGGCCCGGGCGGGGAGATAGTGCTGGATCGGGACGAGAAAAAGCCAGATGCTGGGGCCGGGCGGCCACTGCTGGCCTTCTCGCACCAGGCGTTCCAGGGTGTCGGCGAGCCGCCGGGCTCCCACGACTGACGCCGCCCGTTGGTCTGTCTGGCGGAGACCACGGTGGACGATCGTCGTGCGGCTCACTATCACCAGTGCCACAAAACAAGGGTAAGCCGTCATCATTGCGTTCACCGGGTCGGGCCGGTCAGGAAAGGCGATGTCGGCCAGCAGGACAAGGAAGGCCCAGACCGTCAGCGTCAGGAGCGGCACCAACCGCATGGTCCAGGAACGGCGCCGGGCGATAGCGAGAGCGACCTGAATCTCCACGGCGTCGACGTCCAGCGGGCTGGAGGTGGCCAGATCCGCCCCGAGCAGGACCCACAACCGCCCGCGCCTGCGTAGTGTCACTCCGCTGCGCACCGGGCCCTGCCGGTTGCCGAGCATCCGCACGCCGGTCACTGTCACTCCAAGCCGGGCAGCGACGTCGGTCACCCGAACCTGTACCTCGACACCAACCCCGACACCGGCAGACCGCTGCTGACCTGGTTCTTCGACGAGGACGCGCTGTAACTGGCGGCGAACGCCGACGGCTGGTTCGCGCTCCTGACGAACCAGAGCGTCGAGGAGAAGGACGCCGCCGGGTCTTCGTCGAGGACAAGGGCCAGGAAGCCTCCGAACGGCGTAACAGCGCGTTCAAAGGCCCCTTGCGGTCAACCCGTTCTCCCTGGCGAACAACCAGCGGATCCACCGACTGCAGCACGTCGTCGGCCTGGCACTGCTGCTGTTCTCGCTGATCGAGCGCGAGGCCCGCCGCGCCGCCGGCCCGACCGGGACGGTCACCGGCCTCTACGCCCGCCTACATCCCCCGGCCCGCCCCGCTCCAGCAGCGCGTCCTCGACCTCCTCGGAGTCGACCCGACCAAACCTCCGTGATCAAGAAAACGGGCCGGTCAGAGACCTAAACCGAACGTGCGCAGTGCAGGGTCCCCGCGCTACCAGGAGAGCCCCGCCGCCGCTCAACCACGAACCGGCGGACCTGCGGGGCTCCTCCCGCCTACTTCTGGTATGCGGCGATGAAGGGCGTGTCGGCCTTCACCTTGCCGAGACGGGTGGCGCCGCCGGGCTCGCCGAGGGGCTCGTCGCGGCCGGGGAGGACCTCGCTGAAGAACGCGGCCTCGCTGTCGATGAAGTTCTGGTCCTTCACCCGGTCGTCGCTGAGCGCCGCGCCGACCGGGCAGGCGACCGCGCAGGCGCCGCACTCGGTGCACTCGTCCGGGTGGATGTACATCTTGCGGTCACCCTCGTAGATGCAGTCGGCCGGGCAACCCTCCAGGCAGGCGCCGTCCTTGACATCAATGCACGCTTCCGTGACGACGAATGGCATGAGAGTCCTCTTTCCGATGTCCGATCGACATTCTCTGCGCCGCGGCCGTGAAGCCGGACGGCGGCGGGTGCCGTCCGGCGAACCCGAGAGGAATCGTAACGGCGGCATCCGGCCATCGACGTCGCGCGGTGTGAAACCCGTGTAAACAAACAACGGCCGCCGTGGTCGGAATGGATGTCGCCTGACCTGGGATCAGGAAAGAGGTTGTGGAGCGAGTCCGGGAGAATGTTCTGGAAAAGGTCCGGGAAAACTGCGAGGAAAAATACTGGGAAAAGTTTTTCCGCGCCGTCCTCCCGGACGGGGTCCCGCGGGAGCCGCGTGGGCTACGCGGAGGCGAGCGTGGCGACGTCGATGACGAAGCGGAACCGCACGTCGCTGCGCAGCACCCGCTCGTACGCCTCGTCGACCTGGTCGGCGCCGATGACCTCGACGTCGGCGGCGAGGCCGTGCTCGGCGCAGAAGTCGAGCATCTCCTGGGTCTCGCGGATGCCGCCGATGCTGGAACCGGCGAGGCTGCGCCGGCCGCGGAACAGCGAGAAGACCCGGAACTCGCTCGGCTCGGCCGGCGCCCCGACGTTGACCATCGTGCCGTTCAGGCGTAGTAGGCCGAGGTAGGCGTCGATCGGCAGGTTCGCCGAGACGGTGTTGATGACGAGGTCGAACGTGCCCGAAAGCGTCTTGAACGTCGCCTTGTCGTTCGTCGCGTAGTAGTGGTCGGCGCCCAGGCGGCGACCCTCATCCTGCTTGCTCAGGGTCTGGCTGAGCACGGTGACCTCGGCGCCGAGCGCGTGCGCGATCTTGACGGCCATGTGGCCGAGCCCGCCGAGCCCGACGACGGCGACCTTCTTCCCGGGCCCCGCCGCCCAGTGCCTCAGCGGCGAGTACACGGTGATCCCCGCGCACAGCAGCGGCGCGGCGCCCTCGTATGACAGCGACGTCGGCACCCGCAGGACGTAGTTCTCGTCGACGACGATGGTCTGGCTGTACCCGCCGTAGGTGATCTCGCCGTCGTAGTCCCGGCCGTTGTAGGTCGGGACGTTGCCGCGCAGGCAGTACTGGTCCTCGCCGTCCTTGCACGGCTCGCACTCCCGGCACGAGTCGACGAAGCAGCCCACGCCGACCCGATCGCCGACGGCGTGGCGGGTCACCGCCGGCCCGACCGCCGCGACCTCGCCGACGATCTCGTGCCCCGGCACGATCGGGAAGGTGGTGCCACCCCAGTCGTCGCGGACCTGGTGGATGTCGCTGTGGCAGATGCCGGCGTAGCGGATGTCGATGAGCACGTCGTGGTCACGCAGCTCCCGACGTTCGATGGTCGACCGCTCGAACGTCGCCCCCGGGGACGTGACGACCAGTGCCGCGCTGGTAGTGGCCATGTATCTCCATCCGTATGTAAGAGCACACTTATTTCATCGTATGCTGTCCTGGTCCACGGGGTCGGCACCGGAGGCGGCGGATGACGGAGTTCCCGGGCGACCCTTCGGGCGCGCGGATCGGCGCGGCCGCCGGCCCGCGCGGCGGCCGCGGCGCCCAACACCGCGGCGGGCGCTCGACCTACCACCACGGAGACCTCGCCGCGGCGCTCGTCGAGGGCACCCTCGACCTGATCGCGCAGGGCGGCCTCGCCGCCTTCTCCGTCGCCGCGCTCGCCCGCCGGCTCGGGGTCAGCTCCGCCGCGCCCTACCGCCATTTCCCCGACCGCGAGAGCCTGCTCGCCGCCGCCGCCCTGCGCGCCGCCGGCCAGCTCACCGAGCGGATGGCCGCCGCCGCGGCCGGTGCGGACCCCGCCGACCCGGTCGAGCGGCTCGCCGCCACCGCCGGCGCCTACACTCGCTTCGTCATCGAGCGCCGCGCAGGCCTCGACCTGCTGTTCAACCCCGAACTGCCGGCCGAACGCCACCCGGAGCTCGCCGCCGCCACCCGGGCGCTGCTCGACCTGCTGCTCCCGCTGCTGCTCGCCGTGCCGACCGTCGCCACCTACCGGCAGGCCCTCGTCCTGTTCGAGCGCCACCTCGCCCAGGCCCACGGGCACGCCGTCTTCCATCTCGACGGCGTGTTCGCCCCGCACGACCACGACGCCGAGCGCTCGGTGGCCGCCGCGATCGCCACCACCCGCAGCCTCGTCGCCGGTCACGCCGCCACCCCGTGATCGCCCACGGACGGGCTCACCGGATCCGACGGCGCCCCGGGCCGGCGTGTGACTCTCGTCCACACCGCGTCGACGACCGTCCAGTGAGATAAAGGACAGCCAGGCGGGAGAGTTCCCACCACGACATTCGGCGTTTTTACCGGTGACCGCACGAAAGAGCGCCCACCGGCGGCCCGGCCGCTCGTACGCCGACCCGCATCCCAGGTGGCAGCGAAATGACCGGGTGGGCCAAAGGTACTACCGGTCCGGCCTGACCGGCCTTTTCGTGCCGGCGTGAGACGTCTCGCCTTCGCCGCGCCGGCGCCCGGAATGCCGGTGTCGGCATGGCCTGGGTGGGTGACGCCGAACGTGTTCGTGTCGAGTACGCGATAGGAACGACCCGGGCCTGCTCGCGTCGCCCAGAATTGCGCCGCGATCAGAGCCGGAATTCCGGTCGGCCGTAGGGAGGGAATGTGGATTCGCGCGACAACGGCGACGCCGCGGTCGCCGGCGACGCGATCGCCGCGACGCCGGCCGCACCGCGGCAGCCGGCGGGTGGGCTGAGCACCCGGCCCGATCCGCTGCGTCCCGGCGACCCGCGCGATCTCGGCGAGTACCGCCTGCTCGGGCGCCTCGGCGAGGGCGGTATGGGCACCGTCTACCTCGGCCGGGGCCGCGACACCGGCCTCGTCGCCGTCAAGGTCATCCGCGCCGACATCGCGCGGGTGCGCCGCTACCGGGAGCGGTTCCGCCGGGAGGCCGCCGCCGCGCGCCGGGTCGCCCGGTTCTGCACCGCGGAGGTCCTCGACGTCGTCGACCCGGCCGGCGACGACCCGCCCTACCTGGTCACCGAGTTCGTCGACGGACCCACCCTGGCCCACGCCGTGCGCGCGCACGGCCCGCTGGGCAGCGCCGACGTCGAACGGGTCGCGGTCAGCGTCACGGCCGCCCTGAGCGCCATCCACGGCGCCGGCCTCGTGCACCGCGACCTGACCCCGTCGAACGTGCTGCTGTCGCCCCTCGGCCCCCGGGTGATCGACTTCGGGCTCGCCCGGGTCCCCGACGACGGGCCGACCGGCCCGAGCCGGCGGATCGCCGGCACCCCGGCGTACATGGCCCCCGAGCAGGCCCGCGGCCAGCACGTCACCAGCGCCGCGGACATCTTCGCCTGGGGTGGTCTGGTCCTGTTCGCCGCCACCGGACGGCGGCCCTTCGGCGACGGCTCCACCGCCGAGCAGCTGCGCCGCCTGCTGCACACCGAGCCGACCATCGAGGGCCTGCCCGCCGGGCTCGCGGGCATCGTGCGCGAGGCGATGCGCCGTGATCCCGCGCGGCGGCCGACCGCGCAGGAGCTGCTGCGCCGCCTCACCCACCCCGGTGTCGCCCCCGAGACGATCGTCACCTGCCCGCTGGACGTCCTGCCCGCCGAGCCACCCAACCAGCCCAGGCCCGCGCCGGACGCGCCCGGCCCTCTCGCGCCGCGCCGCGCGGGCTGGGCGCTGCCCGCCGTCGCGCCGCCGTCGTCCGCCGTCGCGCCGCCATCACCCAACGTCGTGCCACCATCACCCGCCGTCGTGCCGTACGCGCCCGTCGATCCGCCGAGCCGGCAGGCCGATGGTGAGGACGGGCCCGGCGATCCCCAGGGCCGGCACCTCGACGGGGAGGACGCCGTCACCGCCCCGCCGGGGCGGGGGACATGGCCGGCGGGGGAGCGGGGCACGACGGCCGGGATCACGGGATCAGGCAGCCGGCCGGCCCGCCGCTGGGCGCAGGGGAGCCGCGGATGGCCGAGGCGGCCGCGCGGACCGTTCGCCGGCCCGCCCGGGCGCGGCCCGCTGACCTTCGCCGAGGCGGCCCGCGTCGCCGCGCCCGTCTCATCCACCGCGCAGCCCGCGACCGACGCCGCCTCGGCCTCCTCGCTGGCCGCGCCCGTCTCGTCCACCGGACCGCCGCCACCCGCCGGCCCGTCCTCGCCGGTGCGGGTCGCCGACGGCACGGCGGACCGCCAGGCCGCGAGCATGCTGGATCCGCTGACCGGGCCGCAGGAGGCGGTGGTCGCGGGGCCGGCGGCAGGTGTGCGGCGCTGGTGGGACGAACGGCACCGGACGGTGCTGGGCACGGCGGGTCTGGCGCTGGCCGGCGCCCTGCTGGGCCTCGCCCTGGCCGGCCAGGGGCCGTTCGACCGGTCCGGCGGCGGGCCTGCGGACCAGGTCGAGGCGCCGGCGACCGTCGGCCAGAGCCGGCCCGGGGTGACCTCGAGCCCCAGCCCCGGCGTCGGGCCCTCCGCCTCGCCGGACGGCCGCCGCGGCGGTGGCGACGCGTCGCCGACGAGTCCGGCGCGGGCCGGCGCGACGGCGTCCCCCGGGTCCGGTGGCGGCCCGGATCCGACGGCGAGCGGCGCCGCCACCCCGCCGGCGGGCCCCGCGGTCGGGACCGACGAGTCCGGCGGCACCCGCCCGCGCATACCGCCCGTGGTCGGGCAGAAGGCCGACGCGGCCGCGCGGATCCTGCGCGACAGAGGCTTCACCGTGAGCCGCCGTTGGCGCGCCGACCAGGCCAGCCGCGACACCGTCGTCGCCGTCGACCCGCGCGAGGGCACCACGCCCGCGGGCGGCGCCGCCACGCCGGTCACCCTCATCGTGTCGTCGGGGCCGCGCGAGGTCACCACGCCCCCCGTCGACCCGTCTACCGGACCCATCGACCGGCCCGGGCAGGGCGGCCACCAGCCAGGGATCGGCGTCGTCCCGCCGCCGGGGCCGACCAGCTCGACACCGCCGAGCCCGCCCCCGCCCAGCGGCCGGTCCGGGGACGGCGCCGGCCCCGCCCCGGGCGGCGCCGAGCCGGGGCGGGCCGCTGACTGAGGGCCTGGGGCGTCGCCCCGCGGCGCCGTCGGTTCGCGGGGCGCATGCCGATCTGTCCAGCCGACCGCGGGCGATCGACCGAACTTCGCGGGCCGCGGGCACGTGCATAGTGCGGAAAGTCCCGTGCCGCTATTCCCTTCGGAGCTCTTCGGCGCCCATCGGCTCCCGCTGGGCCGGTGGGCATCGCAGGGTGGCAGATCTGGAGTAAGCGCCCCATACCGGGACATGTTGCTACTATGTTGCAACCGCGGGGGAAAGGCCCATGCGGTGAACGCGCAAATGCCCCGACGGCGAGGAGAATCGGTTTGGACGAGCTCGACCGCGCCTTGCTACGCCTGCTGCAGCAGAATGGTCGGCGCACCAACCGGGATCTCGCGTTGGCGACGCACGTGGTCCCGTCCACCTCGTTGCAGCGGGTCCGCTCGCTGGTGGAACGAGGCATCATCAGCGGCTTTCGGGCCGAGGTGGACCTCGTCGCCATAGGCCGGCCGGTACAGGCGCTGATTTCGGTCCGGGTCCGCCCCCCGTCCCGGGCGGTGATCGAGGATTTCCGGACCTGGGCGAGCGGCCTGACCGAAACCGTCAGCCTGTTCTCCACGACCGGCGCCTTCGATTTCCTGCTGCATGTCGCCGTGCCCACCGTGGACGGCCTGTACGGTCTGGTCACCGATCGGCTCGCCGCGCGCCCCGAGGTAAGTGACGTGCGGACCAGTCTGGTGTTCGACCATCGTCGTTCCGCCGCGATCGAGCCGGCGCCGCCCAGCCCGGAGTAACCGGCGCGGGCCGGGCCGCCGGGCTTCCTGACTACGCTGCGAGCGTGACCCACCGGGAGCCCGGCGGTGCCGGGGCGCAGGCGCGACGGCGCCCGATGTCCGCCGCCTACCGCGAACTGTCCGAGCTCTACCGCACGGGCGGCGCGACCCCGGCCGACGGCGAGCTCACCGACCAGCATGTGGCCGCCTACCTGGCCGCCCGGCTGCCGGCGACGCACGCCGCCAGCCGCGCCGTGTTCGCCGAACTGGCGCTGCGCCGACCCGACTGGCGACCCGCGAGCCTGCTCGACCTCGGCGCGGGACCCGCGCCCGCCACCTGGGCGGCCCTGGAGTCGTTCCCCGACCTGGCCCGCGTCGACCTGGTCGAACGATCCACGCTCATGATCGCCGCCGGCCGGCGCCTCGCCGCCGAACGGCCGTGGGCCGCGCTGCGTGCCGCCCGCTGGCACCACGGCGGCGCCGAGACCCCGCCGGCGCTCGAGGCCGACCTCACCGTCGCCGCCTACCTGCTCGGCGAACTGCCCGCCGCGGCCCGGCCCGCGGCGCTGGCCGCCTGGTGGCGCGTCACCGCCGGCGACCTCGTCCTCGTCGACGCCGGCACCCCCGCCGGCTACCAGCGCCTGCTCGCGGCCCGCCGGGCGCTGCTCGACGCCGGCGCGACGATCACCGCCCCCTGCCCGTCCGACGGCGACTGCCCGCTGCCGGCGGGGGACTGGTGCCACTTCGCCCGCCGGGTCGAGCGCAGCGCGCTGCACCGCGGCCTCAAGGACGCCGAGCGCGGCCACGAGGACGAGAAGTTCGGCTACCTGGTGGCCTCCCGGCAGGCCCCCGCGCACGCCGCCGGCCGGCTGCTGCGCGCACCACAGCCGCGCTCCGGCCACGTCCGCCTGACGCTGTGCACCCCCGGCGGCCGGCGCGAGCGGGTCGTCGCCCGCAGCCAGGCCGACGCCTACCGCTGGGCGCGGCGCGCCCGGTGGGGCGACCCCGTCCCACACACCCTGACCGACCCCGCTTCGCACACCCCGGCGGATCCCGCCCCGCACAACCCGACCGATCCCGCCCCGCACAACCCGACCGATCCCGCGCTGCCACCCACCGCCCCGCACTGACCCCACCTTCACCCGGCCGCGCGGGCGCCCCCGCGGCGCGGCACCGCGCCCGGCGCGACCGGTGGCACGCCGCGACTGATCGCCCAGGTGGGGGCACCCGGCGCGAACCTGTGCAATCCCGCCCTCTAGCCTGAGGGCGCACAAATGCGGACTGCCGGTGTCCTGACCGAACACGAATGGTCATCAGGGCCCGGCGTACCGGTGTGCGCAACAGGCAGGGACGGCTCGGGGGCTGGAGCGGGGCGGGGGCAGATGCGCGCGGGCGCACCACCGTGGGCACGGACCGTGATGACCGCGCCGACGGCGCCGCAGGCCGCGGGAGCGCGGGAGCCCGCCGCCCGGCTGGCGCGGTCCTGGCGGGGACGCGGGGACCGGCCGCGCGGGCGGTGGTGGGCCGGGCCGGTGGGACTGGTCGCACTGCTCTGCCTCGGGTCGTTCACGGTGAGCCTGGTGCTGCAGGCGACGCTGTACCGGCACGGCTCCGGCGACGCCGACGAGGCCGCCTACGTCCTGCAGGCCCGGATGCTGCTGCACGGGCGGCTCACCCTCGACGCCGCCAGCATGGAACCGTTCTTCCGGCCGTGGCTGACGGGAGAGCACGGCGGGCGGCTGTTCACCAAGTACCTGCCGGGCTGGCCGGCGCTGCTCGCGGCGTCGCAGGCGGCGTTCGGCACGATGGCCGTCGCGCCGGCGCTGGTGGCCGCCGCCTGGGTCGCCGGCACCTACCAGCTGGCCCGCGAGCTGTTCGACGACGCGGCGACCGGGCTGCTGGCCGCCGCGGCCGTCGCGCTCAGCCCACTCGTCTGGCTGCACACCGCGCTGCCGCTGGCCTACGGCTGCGGCGCGGCCACGCTCACCCTGACCGCCGCGGCGCTGCTGCGCGGGGCGCGCACCGCGAGCCGCGGGTGGCTGTTGGCCGCCGGCGCCGGCGCGGGATTCGCGCTGCTGCTGCGGCCCTACGACGCGGTGCTGGTCCTCGCCCCGGTCGCGGCGTTCGCGCTGCTGCGGCTGTGGCGCGACGTGCGCCGGGGGCGCGTTGTCGGCGGCGATCGGACGGGCGGCGATCGGACGGACGCCGGTCCGACGGACGCCGGTCCGACGGGCGTCGTGGCGGTGGCGTCGCGCCGCGCCGGCTGGGTGCTGCTCGGCGCGGCACCGTTCCTGGCGCTGCTGCTCGCCTACTGCTGGTGGGTGACGGGCTCGCCGCTGCGTATGCCGCTGTCGGCGTCCGACCCGCTGGACCGGTTCGGCTTCGGTCCCCGGCGTATCCTGCCCAGCGAGCCGACCTTCCCCTTCGGCCGCCGTCTCGCCCTGAAGGCCGCGCGCCAGACCGTGGAAGCGGCCCCGAGCTGGCTGTTCGGCGGGTCGGTGCTGGCCGTGCTGGCCGCGGTCGGCGCGCTGGGGGCGCGACGGCGCGGTGCGCGGCTGCTGCTCGTGGCTATGGTGCTCGCGGTCGTCGGGGGCTACCTGTTCTGGTGGGGCTCGGCGTTCGCCATGCCGGGGCTGCGCACCGGGCTCGGCCCGCACTACCACCTGGCGGCGCTGAGCCCGGTGGTGATCCTCGCCGCCGCCGGCGCCCGCTCGGTGTGGTCCGCGGCCGGCCTGGCGATCGCCGGCACGGCGTGGGCGCGGGCGGCGCGGCCTGCCACCGCCGGGGCGCTGGTGGTGCTGATGGGGGCGCTCACCGTCGCGTCGCTGCCCGGCAAGGTGCGTGACCAGCGGGGCGTCAACGACCGGGTGGCGCTGGTCCACGCGCTGCTGCCGCGGGAGTACTCGGCGCCGTCGGTGGTCGTCGTCACCCCGGACACGCCCAGCCGTTACACCCAGGTGCCGTTCCAGACCCTTCGCAACGGCCCGGACCTGAGCGGGCGCGTGCTGTACGCCGCCGATCTCGGCCCGGCCACGGCCACCCTGCCCGACCGGATGCCCGGGCGCACGCTGTACCGGCTGCGCCCCGGCGAGATCGTCGACCCGGCGGCGTGGCTGAGCTACCACGGCTCGTTCACGCTCCTGCGGCCCGTCGACGCCGCCCGCGTGCGCGTCGAGCTCCAGGTGTCCCTGCCCGCCGGCGCGGCGCCCACGAGCG
This sequence comes from Frankia sp. RB5, assembly GCF_059816245.1. Lineage (NCBI taxonomy): Bacteria > Bacillati > Actinomycetota > Actinomycetes > Frankiales > Frankiaceae > Frankia > Frankia sp. RB5. The sequence goes on along the minus strand of NZ_JCBATA010000034.1, from coordinate 44,751 downwards.
GCGTCGCGTCCACGACTGGCACGGCGTCGGCGCTGGCCGCCGACGTGGCGCCGGCGGCCGGTACGGGACCGGTGGGCGCTACTGGTGCGGGGAACGAGGCGGGGACCGGTGCGGCGGCCGCGGCGCCGGGGGCCGGTGGGGCGGGGGTGACGGCCTACGTCCGGGTCGGCGCACAGACGCGGACGTTCGCGCTGGCGGCGGAGGGCGGTCCGCCGGCGCGGGCCGCAGTGGTGCTGACGGCGGGTGCCGCGACCGGGGACGAGATCTCGCTGGCCGCCGCGCGGCTGCCGGGAGAGGTCGTCGTCGGGCTGAGCGTGCCCACCGCCGACGGGCCCGCTCGCTGGGAGGAACGGATCCCGATCGCCCGGCGCGCCGCCACCGGCGAGCTGACGCTGCTCACGCCCGGGCTCGGCTGGCGCTGGCTGCCGTCGCGGGCCCGCGAGGGCTGGCTGCCAGCACCGGTCCGGCCGACTCTCACGACCACCGTCACCCCGGCCGGCGCCGCCGCGCCCCGCGCCTGATCCCCTCACCGTCGAACAGCCGAGGCCCCTTGGCGCACGGCCACATGCATGACAGGATGCACGTGCATAAGCACTGGCGAGTGGAGGTGAGGGTGTTGGTCCCCAGGAGACGTGCCCCGAACGGGCCGGTGCGCCGGCCCCCCTTATCGGCCGACCTGACCGTGGTGGTGCTCACGCACGCCACCACCATCGTCGCCCGCGCGACACTGCTCTCCGTCACCATGATCACGATCTGTGTGGGTGTCGGTGGCGTGCCGGCCGTCGTCGCCGCGCTGGTGCCCGCGGTGATGGCACCGCTCACGCTCGCGCTACCTGCGGCGATCCGCGATGTCCAGCGCCGCGGGGACGGGGCGGGCGGCGGCGGGCGGCGCGGCGCGGTCCGCTGCGGACGCTGTGGGGATCCCCCGAGCCCGCGACCCTCGGACGGGTCCCGGCCGATTCCCGGCTGAGCCCGCGGGCCGGCTGTCCTGCCCGTACGCCGCCTACGGTTGATCGTCGTGCGGGTCCCCTGTGCGGCGTTGGCCGCGATCGTCGTCTCCGCCGGGTTGCTGACCGGCTGCACCGCTCCCGCCGGCGGCGCGCTCGGCCTCGGCGGCACCACCGTCAGTCCCACGGCGGGCAGCGCCACCCCTGCCAGCGCCACCCCTGCCAGCTCCGCCTTGGGCGTGGCCACCACCGCCAGGTCCTCGGCGGGTGTCGCCACCACCGTCAGCGCCCCCGCGGGCGGTACCACCGCGGGCAGCGGGAGCGGCGCCCCGGGCAGCGGTGATGCGTCCGACGGCGGTGGCGTGCTGCCGGTGGCGGCGGCCAGTCCGTCCGGTGCGGCGTGCGGGGGACGGGTGCGCAGTGTCGCCGACGTCGAGCGCCTCATCGCCGAGCCGGTGGGCTGCCCGGGGTCGGTGAACACGTTCTGGCGCGGGGAACTCGGCGCGGCCTGGACACCGCCGCGGATCATCCCATATCACAACGGTCAGGTTCCGGACGACGCCTGCGGCCGGCAGGTCGGCGATCCCACCGCGTTCGCCGACAACGCGCTGTACTGCACCCTCGACGACACCGTCGCCTACAGCATCGAGTTCCTCGACGAGCTGGCCGGCATCGGCGGCCCGTCCTACCCGCTGTTCGTGCTCATGCACGAGCTGGCCCACCGCGGCGACCGCCTGCACGGCACCCTGGGCGCGGTCAGCCGTGCCGAGGAGAACCAGGCCGACTGCTTCGCCGGGCGGCAGGCCGCCGCCGCGGACCGCGCCGGGCGCATCGACGTCTCCGACGCGCTGGGCGGCTCGATGCTGTTCTTCAGCCTCGGCGACACCCGCGGCGGCTGGTTCGACCAGGAACCCTCCACCGCGCCCGACGCCCACGGCACCCCGGTGCAGCGCGCCCAGGCGTTCGCGCTGGGCTACCTGCGCGACAGCGCCACCTGCCAGCGCATCGGCCGCTCACCCACCGGCCAGGTGTCCGCCTGAGCCAGGTCGCCCGCACCCCCACCCGTCGTCACTTTCCGTTACAGATCGTGCGGCGGGCGGGGGGAGCCCGTGTCTACCGTGAGTCATGACCACCTTCAGGGCTACGTCTGATCGGGTCGAGGCGCCGGGCGGGGTCGGACGCACCGCCGTCGGCATGGCGTGGATCCGGGCGCGGGAGAGCGCACGCCCCGACCGGCTCTTCGACGATCCCTACGCCCAGGCGTTCGTCGACGCGGCCGGGGGCGGGTCCGAGCGGATGCTGGGGCTGGGCCCGGCGGGGACCGCCCCCACCGGGTTCACCGATCTGGTGTCCTCGCACGGAGTGCTGCGCACCCGCTTCTTCGACGACTACGTCACCGGCGCGGCCGCGGGCGGGCACCGTCAGATCGTCCTGCTCGCCGCGGGCCTCGACTCCCGCGCCCAGCGGCTGGACTGGCCGGCCGGCACCCGCCTGTTCGAGGTGGACCTGCCGGCGATGCTGGCCTTCAAACAGGCGGTGCTCGACCGCCGCCGGGCCCGGGCGCGCTGCGAGCGCGTCGCCGTCCCCGCCGACCTCGCCGGCGACTGGACGACGGCCCTGGCAGGCGCGGGCTTCGCCCCCGACCGGGCGACCGCCTGGCTCGCCGAGGGCCTGCTGCCCTACCTGGACGACGCGCAGGCCGACCGGCTGCTCACCACGGTCACCGGCTGGTCCGCGCCGGGCAGCCGGCTCGGCTTCGAGTACCGCACCGGCGACGACGCGTGGCTGCTCGACGAGCTGCGCCACCATCCCGAGCTGGCGGAGTTCGCCGCGCTGATCCACGGCGGCCTCGCGGAGCCGGCGCAGAGCTGGCTGCCCCGCCACGGCTGGCGCATCACCCGGGACCGGCTGCGCACCGACCTCGCCGCCGAGGCCGGCCGGCCCTCGGCGCTCCCCATGGCCGACGGCTTCCTCGTCGCCGGCCGGGAGGGCGCCGCCCGCGAGGAGGGCGCCCGCGCCTGAACCGCCCGCGCCCGCGCCGAGCGTGGGCTGCCGGGACGGCCGCGGCCGCCGCCCGGACGCCTCGGGGGAGGGCATCCGGGACGGCGGCCGCGGGTCGATCGGCGCGTCCGGTCCGGTCAGGGGCTCTGGAAACCGGCCCTGGTCAGGACGGCCTGCCCGGCGGGACCGGTGACGTAGGCGACCCACGCGGTGGCGCCGACGGTGTTCCTGCCGCCCTTGAGCGTGGCGATCGGGTAGTCGTTGATGGCCTTCGCCGACTCGGGGAACTCCACGCCCTCGACCTTGTCGCCGGCCGCCAGGGCGTCCGTGCGGTACACCAGCGCGGCGTCGACCTCACCGAGGGTCACCTTCGCCAGGGCGGACTTGACGTCCTGCTCCAGCGTGACGGGCGTGAGGTTCACCCCCGCCGCGGCCAGCGCCTTCTTCGCCGCCGCCCCACAGGGCACCGCGTCCGCGCACAGCGCGACCTTCACCCCGGGCCTGACCAGGTCGGGCAGGTCCCTGATGCCCTTCGGGTCGCCCCCCGGCACCGCGATGACGAGCTGGTTGCGGACGAAGACCTTCGGCGCCGAGGAGTTCTGCCCGGCGTCGGTGACCGTCTTCATCGTCGCGGGGCTCGCCGCGGCGAACACGTCCGCCGGCGCCCCGGAGGTGATCTGCTGGGCGAGCGCCGAGCTGCCCGCGAAGGAGAACTTCACCGTCGAGCCGGGGTTCGCCGTCTCGAACTGCTTGCCGAGCGTCGTGAACGTCCCGGTCAGTGACGCCGCGGCGAACACGGTGACCGTGCCGGTCACGCCGCGCCCGGCGCTGGCGCTCGCCGCGCTCGGCGTGGCACTGGCGGCGGCGTCGCTCCCGCTGCTGCCGTCGCTGCCACAGCCGGCGACCAGCAGTCCGGCGCTGGCCACGACCGCCAGCGCGGTCCTCATCCTGCGAAATCTCACGTGTGCCCGTTCCTCCGCCCATGACCGGCCGCCGGCGCCGTCCCGGGCGCGGCCGACCGCATCGTCCGACAATGCGCGTACGTTCGTTACTGACTGTGTTGGGCGTTCGGACCGTGCGAGGTGACACGACGGCGGGTGGACCCGACGTCCTCACACGGTGGACGGCGACGCCGTCGTCGCCCCCGATCACCGGCCCGGCCCTCGATGCTCCGGCGGCCGGCGCCCCCACCCGCATCCACGGGCGGCCGTATCGCAAGGCGCCGCAGATGCGGGACTGTCTGCATGATAGTTCCGCGCCCGCGTTTCGGTCATGTCAGATGTATGTGACGCCGCCGTGACCGGGAGGACGTCACGTGGCCACGCCAGGTGGACGCGGCGCGCCGTGCCGCGACGGCGACCGGCGTCGATCGCGCTAGGTGTTCGCGCGGTTGTGCGCCGTGTGAGAGTGCCGCTGGGTGGCGGAGGGGTGACGCCCCTGCGGTGGCGGCGCCGGTCGGTCCGGCGTCAGGAAGGGGTGTGCGCGGCGACGAACGTGCGCACGCCGGCGTCCACCGCGCGGCGGACCTCGGCCGGCGCCGCGTCGCGGGTGTCGTTCTCGGTGAGGTCCGGCATCTCGGCCGTGACCAGCGCGAGAAACTGGCGGGCGGCGAGCGTCGGGTCCGGCACCCGCAGCCGCCCGGCGTTGCCGAGCATCGCCAGCCGCCCGGCGAGCGCCTCCAGGATCGGGTCGCTGGCCGTCGCCCGCACCAGGCGGTAGATCTCCGGGTCGCGGGTGGACTCCGCGGCGATGTGCCGGCGGAGGAATCGTGCGCAGCTGTCCTGCTGGCAGGTCACCAGCCGCAGGCCAAGTGCGTGCAGGCTGTCCCGCCAGCCCTCGGCGGTCAGGTCGAGGCGCCCGATCGCCGCCAGCGCGTCGCCGTTCTGCTCGACCGCGGAGTCGGCCAGCGACTCGCGGAACAGCCCGTCCTTGCCGCCGAAGTAGGTGTAGATCGTCGGCTTGGACACCCCGGCCGCGGCGGCGATCGCCTCGACGCTGGCCCGCTCGTACCCCAGCGTGCCGAAGATCGGCGCCGCCGCGTCGAGGATCGCCCGCCGCTTGTCGACCTGCCGCTGCCGGACCGCCACCGACCCACCTCCCGCCGCCTCCCGATCACTATACCGGCCCCCTGTTAAATCTTTACTACACGGTTTAGTATCCGTCCATGGACGTAAAGACGATGGTGGACGGAGACGGGCCCACAGGCCGCTGCGACGCGACGGCGACCGTCGCCGCCGGCGACACCGCGCGTGGGGCCGGGCCCGAGGCGCGGACGGAACCTGGGCCGGGCACGCACTCCGCCCCCGAGACGCACTCCGCCCCCGACGCGCACTCCGCCCCCGACGCGCGCTCCGGTCCGGGGGTACGGCCCGGTCCCGGGGTGCGGACCGGGCCGGCACTGGTCGCGCTCGCCGCCGCGGCGCTGGTCGCGGTGCTCGACGGCACCGTGGTCGCGGTCGCCCTCGGCGCCCTGTCCGGGGAGCTGCACGCGCCGCTGACGACCGTCGTCTGGGTGATGATCGCCTACCTGCTGGCCGCCGCCGCGACGCTGCCGCTGCTCGGTTGGGCGACGGCCCGCTTCGGTGGGCGGGCGGTGTTCCTCACCGGGCTCGGCCTGTTCCTCGCCGGATCCCTGCTGTGCGCGCTGTCGGGCTCGGCGGCGCAGCTGATCGGCGCCCGGGTGGTCCAGGGCGCGGGCGGCGGGCTGCTCGAACCGTCCGCGATGGCACTCGCCGCCAGGCTCGGCGGGGCGCGGACGATGGGACGGGTGCTCGGCGTCATGTCCACCGTGGTCAACGTGGCGCCGGCCGCGGGCCCGCTCGTCGGCACGCTGCTGCTGCGCACCGGCCACTGGCAGTGGCTCTTCCTCGTCAACCTGCCGCTGGGCGTGCTCGTCCTGGCCGGCGCCCTCGCGTTCGTCCCCGCCGCCCGCCCGGACCCGGCGGCGCCGCGGCCCCGCGCCGACGTGCGCGGCCTGGGCCTGCTCGTCGCCGGGTACGTCGGCGTGCTGTTCGCCGTCAACCGCGCGGGGGAGCGCGGTGACGGCGGCTGGCCGGTCGTCGTCGGCGCCGCCGGGGCCGGCCTGCTGCTGCTCGCCGGCTACGGGTGGCACGCGCTGCGTCGCGGGCCGACCCCGGCCGGCCCGCCGGCGCTCGACCTGCGGCTGCTGCGCCGCCGTGGCGTGGGGGTGAGCATCGCGGTGATGAGCCTCGTCGGCCTCGTCATGTACTCGCTGACGACCGCGCTGCCGGTGTTCGTCGCCTCGCATCACGACCGTCATGGCCTCGCGCAGGGCCTGCTGGTCAGCGCGATGGGGCTCGGACTACTGGTGTCGATGTCCACCGGCGGGCGGCTCAGCGACCGCGTCGGCGCCCGGCCGCTGGTGCGCGGGGGAGCCGTCGGCACCGCCGCGGCGCTGGCCGTGTTCGCCGCGACGGCCGACCGGCTGCCTCTCGGCGCCGGCTTCGCGCTGTTCGTCGCCGTCGGGCTGGCCTTCGGCCTGACCGCGTCGCCCACCGTCGCCGGCCTGTTCCGCACGCTGGCCCCCGCCGAGCAGGCACAGGGGACGACGGCGCTGTTCATGGCCATCCAGTTCGCCGGCTCCCTCGGCGTCGCCCTGCTGGCCCTGGTCCGCCAGCGGGCCGGCGCCGACTGGCCGGCGCTCGAGTTCGGCCTGCTCGCCGCCGCCGCGGCCCTGCTCGGCCTGCTCGCCACCCGGCTGCCCGGCCGTCCCTAGCCAGCGCCGCGCGTCGTGATCGTCACGGCCTGTCGTCGCGTGGCGGGTCGTGGCAGCGTGCTGTCGAGGCCACATCGCCGTCACATCCGGTGGACCCTACGATCGCAGCCATGCGGGTGCTGGTCGTCGAGGACGAGGAGCGCACCGCCGCGCTGCTGCGCCGCGGCCTCGTCGAGGAGGGCTACGCCGTCGACGTCGCCCGCAACGGCGTCGACGCGGTGTGGTCGGCCACCGAGGTCGACTACGACGCGATCGTGCTCGACCTGATGCTGCCCGGTGTCGACGGGTTCGAGGTCTGCCGGCGGCTGCGGGCCCGCGGCCGCTGGGCGCCGGTGCTCATGCTGACCGCCCGCGTCGACGTCACCGACCGCATCCGTGGGCTGGACGCCGGCGCCGACGACTACCTGCCCAAGCCGTTCAGCTTCGGCGAGCTCACCGCCCGGCTGCGCGCCCTGGTCCGCCGCGGTGGGGTGCGGCGGCCCGTCGTGCTGCGCGCCGGGCCGGTCGAACTGGACCCCGCCGCGCACCGGGTGCGCCGCGCCGGCGAGCCGGTGGAGCTGTCCGCGAAGGAGTTCGCCCTGCTCCACCTGCTGCTGCGCCACCCTGACGAGGTGCTGACCCGCACCTTCGTCACCGACCACGTCTGGGACGACGCGTTCGACGCCACCTCCAACATCGTCGACCAGTACGTCCGCTACCTGCGTCGCAAGATCGACACGCCGGGGGAGGAGTCGCTCATCGAGACCGTCCGCGGCGTGGGCTACCGCCTGCGCGTGCCGGACGGACCGGGCCTGCCGGGCGCATCGGGCCTGGCGGGATCACCGGGCACTTCGGGGGCGCCGGGCGTGACGACCGGCGGCGGGGGCTAGCTCGACGTGGCGCGTGGACACCGGCCGGCATCGCGGGCGTGGGCGGTGCCGCTGGCGGTGTCGCGGGCATGGCCGGTGTCGCGGATGCGGGCGGCGGTGCGCAGGCGGGTGCGGCCGACGGTGCGGGTGCGGCTGACCCTGTTGTTCACCGTCGGGACGGTGCTGGTGCTGGTGCTGGCCGGCTCGCTGTTCTACCTGCTCCTGCGGGCGAACCTGCGCGACTCCGTCGACTCCGAGCTGCGCACCCGCGCCGACGTCCTCACCGCCCGCCTCGACGACCGCTTCGCCACCGGTGGCGCCGGCACCAACGGCGCCGGCACCGGCGGCTCAGGTAGCGCCGGCACCGACGGCGGTGGCGGCGGTGAGCAGGTGCCGGGCGGCGGGCCCGGGGATGGCGCGGCGCAGGCGGGCGGGCTGCTCGCGGGGGGCGGGTCGATCGCCCAGGTGCTCGCCGCCGACGGCCGGGTGCTGGCGTCGAGCGCGGATGCCGGGCCGGCCACGCTGCTCACACCGGGGGAGCTCGCCGCCGCCCGTGCCCGGCCGCGATGGTTCACCACCGGCGCGCCGCTCGAGCGCACCCACGCCACCCGGCTGTACGCGGTGCCCGTCCATCCGGGCGCCCCCGCCCGGCCGGGGCCGACGTTCGTCGCCGTCGTCGGCTCGCCCACCCGCCTCGCCGACCGCGCCGAGGACCGGATCCGCAACGTGATGATCGTCGCGAGTGTGCCGCTGATCGCGCTGTCAGGTCTCGCCGCCTGGCTGCTGTCGGGCGCGGCGCTGCGCCCGGTGGACCGGATGCGCCGGGAGACCGCCGCGATGGCCGACGCCGAGGACGCCCCAGGCCCCGCGGCGCCGACCACGGCCCCCGCCCTCGCCGTGCCGGCCACCCACGACGAGATCGCGGCGCTGGCCCGCACCATGAACGATCTGCTGCGCCGCCTGCACGCGGCCCGCGCCCGCGACCGCGCGTTCGTCGCCGACGCCGGTCACGAGCTGCGCACGCCGCTGACGGTGCTCAAGGCCGAGCTGGAGCTCGCCGCCCGCCCCGGCCGCTCCGCCGCCGAGCTGCGCACGGCCGTCGCGAGCGCCTCCGAGGAGACCGAGCGGCTGATCCGCCTCGCCGAGTCCCTGCTCACCCTGGCCCGCATGGACGGCGGCCCGCTGGTGCGTGTGCCGGTGGCCCTGGACGAGATCCTCGACCGTGCGGCCCGGGCGCGTATCCCCCTCGCCGCCGCCCGCGAGGTACGCGTCCGCGTTGACGTCGCCGACCGGCCGCTGACCCTGCGCGCCGACCCCGACCTGCTGCGCCAGGCGGTCGACAACCTCCTGGCCAACGCCGTGCGCCACGCCCCGCCCGGCAGCACCGTCGACCTGGGCGGCCAGCGCGCGCCCGACGGCCGCGACAGCGTGGTCGTGCGGGTCCGCGACCGTGGGCGGGGGTTCCCACCGGCGTTCCTGCCGCACGCGTTCGAACGGTTCCGCCGCGCCGACGCCGCCCGCGGCCGCGACGACGGCGGTACCGGGCTCGGCCTCGCGATCGTCGCCGCGATCGTCACCGCCCACGGCGGCACCGCCCGGGCCGCGAACCATCCGGACGGTGGCGCGCTGCTCACCGTCGTCCTGCCCACCGGCGATCCCACGCCCTGACCCGGCGGGCGGACGCGTCGCGGCAGCGCGGGCGTCGGTCGACGGCACGGGCCCGATGCGTACGGGGGCCAACGGGCCTGGGGTCGGCGGGCGAGGCCGGCCGCGCTCAGCGGGGGTCGCGGCGAAGGGGATGATCGGCGGGGATCTCGACGAGCACGATCGGGGTGCCGTCCGGATCGGCGATCCACATCTCGTCGAGGCCCCACGGCTCCCGCCGCGGCGCCCGCCGGATCTCCACCCCGGCCGCGACGAGGCGCCGGTGCTCGGCGTCGAGGTCACGCACCTGCAGCCACAGGGCCGGCGTGTCGGGCGCCGCCGCGGGCCGCCCGTCCGCGCGCCCGGAGACCTCCAGCAGTCCCGAACCGAGGAAGAACACCAGCCCGGGATGCTCGGGCGGCCCGAACTCGCGGTAGACCGCGAGCCCGAGGGTCTCCCGGTAGAAGGCACGGCTGCGCGCCGGGTCCGCCGGTCTGATCAGGATGCGGCTGCTGAGAACCTCCATCCGGTCAGTCTCTCCCCGCGCCCGCCCGCGTGCCCCCGCACGCGGCCCGCGGCGGCGGCGCTCAGCCGGCCGAGGACACCGGCGCGGCGGGCTCGGTCGCCCAGTAGCGCGACCAGGACTCGAAGGCCTCGGGCAGCTGGCGGGCGCGCAGCGGGTCGCTGCCGTCGTTCACCCCGGCGCCGTGGCTGGGGCGGGTGAGCGCGTCGACGAGGTACCAGCGGTGGAACGTGCGCCGGGCGAAGCACCACTCCCCGTCGACGCGGACGTAGCGGTCCCAGTACTGCAGGTCGCCGATCTCCCAGCGACCCGACTCGGGGCGCTCCAGCTGGTCGCGACAGTAGACGATGCCCCGGGCGTGGTCGGCGTCGTCGAAGTCGATGATGTGGTTGGCGACGAGATGCACCGAGGTGCGGGGCGCGCGCAGGTTCGCGTCGAACCAGCGCTGGATCGCCGCCCGGCCCGTCTGCCCGTCACCCATCGTGACGTCCGGGTCGAACAGGTCGGCGAGCGCGGCGATGTCGCGGGAGTCGATCGCGAGCGCGTACCGGGCGGGCAGCTGGCGGATCGCCGCGAGCGACTCCATCCGGTCGAGGCGCTCCTCGAACGTCGCCGGCTCCCAGGGGCCAAGCCTGCTGCTCATCGCATGCCTCCCAATCCGCCGGGCCGGCCGGTGCCGCACGCCGGTTCCGTGCCTGACGCCCGGCACCGGCGTGACGTTACCCCAGGTACCGTGGCGCGCGTCACGAGTCGGGCGCCGGCGGGCGGATCACCCCGATCCACAGCGTCTCGCGCGCACGGGTCATCCCGACGTAGCGTCGGCGCCGTTCCACCTCGGCCAGCTCACCCGCCACGGCCGCCACGACACTCCCGGCGACCCCAGCCGGGGCAGCGCCAGGCGTCGTCGCGCCGTCCGCCGCCGTGCCGACGTGCGCCGTGCCGACGTGCGCCGTCACGCCGTCCGCCGCGTCGCGGTCCGCGCTGTCGTCGTGCGCCCTGTCGTCATGCGCGGCACCGTCGGCGTGGGGCAGGAAGACGTGGCCGAACTCCAGGCCCCGCGCCGCCAGGTAGGTGCCGATCCTCACCGCGTCGCCGGGGGCGCCGTCGTCGCGGTGCAGGGGCAGGGTCGGGATGCCGGCGCGGCGCAGCAGGGCGGCGTACCGGTCGGCCTGCGCCGCGCTCGCGCACAGCACCGCCGCGTCCTGGCGGCGCGGGGGGACGAAACCGCCGCCCGGCGGCGCGCCGTACGGCGCGCCGCCCGGCGCGGGGGCGGCGCGGGGCGGTCCGGTGGCGGCGAGTCCGGGCACGAGGTCGCCGACCGCGGCCAGCAGCGCCTGGTCGTGGCTCGTCGCGTCGGGAACGACGACCCGGTGCGGGCGCGGCCCGTCGCGGGGCGTGACGACGGGGCCGTGATGGTCGGCGCCGACCAGGACGCCGGCGTCGTCGTGCGGGTCACCGTCGACGAGAGCGCGCGCGGCGGCGGCGATCGGGCGGGAGCCGCGGTGGTTGACGCGCAGCACCTCGGTGCGCCCGCGCAGGCGCACGCCGGCGTCCTGCGGCGGGAACGCGCCGGGAAAGACCGACTGCTGGCCGTCGCCGACGAGCAGCAGCCCGTCCGGGCGATCGCCGACAAGGGCGTGCAGCAGGCGCAACCCGACCAGGGAGAGGTCCTGCGCCTCGTCGACGATCACCGCCGTGTAGTCGGTGCCCGGCGGAAGGCGGCGCACCTCGTCGAGCGCTGCGGCGATCAGGTCGGGCCGGTCGGCGATGCCGCCGGCCGCGAGCAGGCGTTCGTAGTCCTCGTACAGCCGCCAGACGGCCTCGCGCTGGCGGGTGCGCAGCACGGCGCGCCGCCCGTGCCGGTGCAGCCGGGTGTACTGCTCGTAGGAGGTGACACCGCGGCCCTTGATGACGTGCTCGATCTCGTCCGACCAGTAGCGCGGATCGTCACACAGCGCGGCGAGCACGGAGGCGCGCCCGGTGCGCGCCCAGGCGGTGCGCAGCGCGGCGCGCGCCCGGCGCGGGTCGAGCGCCACCGCCCGGTCGCGCCCGCGCAGGAACCCGGTCGCCCAGCCGGGCAGGCTGGTCGTCTCGACCCGGGCGGCGACGTGTGGCCCGGCGAGGCGGCGCAGGCCCGCGTCCAGCACCCTCGGGAGGGTCCCCGCGCAGGTCACGAGCAGCACCGGGCCGCCGTCCCGGCGTGCCAGGTGCGCCGCGCGGTGCAGCGCGACGACCGTCTTGCCGGTGCCGGCCGCCCCCGCGATCCGTGCCGGCCCGGTGAAGCGGCGCCGGGCCAGGGCCACCTGCGCCGGGTGCAGGAACGTCATCCAGTGCTCCAGCGGCGCGTCGAGCGCCGCGGCCCGCAACGCCTCGGCGACCTCCCACACCGCGAACAGCTCCCGCCCGTCGCCACCCGGCGACGGGCCGCCGCCAGGCAGCCCCCGTCCGGCCGGGAACGGCTCCCCTGGGCGGGCCCCGCCGCACCGTCGCCCGCCCGCCGGCGGGAACGCGGCGGCGAGGCAGGCGGCGACCGCGTCGACGCGGTCGGCGGGCAGCCGGGCGGGCAGGCGCAGCAGCGCCGGCAGCAGGTCCGCGGTGCCCAGGACATGGACGCGGCCGAGCACCGTGTCCAGCCGGTGGCCGTCGACGACGAGGACCGGGCTCACCGCGAGCGGGGACAGGCCGATCGCCGCGACGCCCTGCTCGGCGAGGTCGGCGGCCGCGCGCAGAGCCGCCAGGTCGCGGTGGCCGGGGGCACCGGGGCCGTCCATCTCGCCGCCGACACCGTGCCCGCCGCCGGCGAACGGCCGCCCGCCCCGCGGCGCCGGACGCGGCACCCACCGCTGGACGCCGATCACGAACACTCCCGGCGGGCCGACGAGCAGCAGCTCGACGCCCAACCCCCGGTCGCCCCGGGTGCGGCGGTCGGCGAGCAGCCGCCAGGGGCGGCCCGGGCCGGTCAGCGCGCCGAGCGCGGCGGTGACGCGGTGCCCCGCGGGCCCGGAGCAGGGCGCGGCGCCCAGCCCGCCCGCCGCCCGTTCCCACAGTGCCACGGCCTCCAGGTGGGCGAGCTCCACCCGCTCGGCGGCGGGCCCGCCCGAGCCCTCGTGCACGATCGCCACGAGCGCAAACTATACAAACAGTGGTCATAGAGCGACTCTTTGCGCTGAAATTGCGGAATCAGTCACGTACTGCCGAACACCTGCCACCATCGTGCGCCCCCGGGCGCCCCCATCACGGCGCGGCATCCCCCGACGTGGTACCCCCGTCGCCGGCGTCCGGCGGGGAGGGGCGCGCGTCGCGGCGGGCCGGGAGGGGAGAGGATGCACGGCATGCCGCGTCCCCGCCGCTCCCGTCCGTCGTGACCGCGCCCGCACCGGCGCACCGCCCGCGCGCCGCGCCCCGGCGGCTGCGGGCATGGCTGCTCGCCGGCACCGAGCAGGCACAGCGGCACTCCGGCCCGCACGCCCAGCCCGCCCCCGAGCACCGGCTGCACCCGTGGTGGCGGGTGATGTGCCTGACCGGCGTCGACTACTTCTCCACCCTCGGCTACCAGCCGGGCATCGCCGCGCTCGCCGCCGGCGCCGTGAGCCCCATCGCCACCGCCGTGCTGGTGCTCGTCACCCTCGCCGGCGCCCTGCCCGTCTACCGCCGCGTCGCGCGTGAAAGCCCGCACGGCGAGGGCTCGATCGCCATGCTGGAAAAGCAGCTGTCCTGGTGGAACGGCAAGATCCTGGTCCTGGTGCTGCTCGGCTTCGCCTGCACCGACTTCCTCATCACCATCACCCTGTCGGCCGCCGACGCCACCGCCCACATCCTGGAGAACCCCTACGCCCCGCACGCCCTGCACGGCCACCAGGTCGCCGTCACGCTGGTGCTGCTCGCGCTGCTCGCCGCGGTGTTCCTCGGCGGGTTCACCGAGGCGGTGGGCATCGCCGTCGTCCTCGTCGTCCTCTACCTGGGCCTCAATGCCGTGGTCGTGGCCGACAGCCTCGTGCGCCTCGCCACCCACCCGCACCTGTTCACCGACTGGCACGCGCTGCTCGTGCGCGAGCATCCCGACCCCCTCGCGCTGGTCGGCTTCGCGCTCATCGTCTTCCCCAAGCTCGCGCTCGGCCTGTCCGGCTTCGAGACCGGGGTGGCGGTGATGCCGCTGGTGCGCGGCGCCCCCGGCGACAGCGAGCAGCACCCTGAGGGACGCATCCGCGGCGCCCGCACCCTGCTCACCACCGCCGCCGCGATCATGGCCTTCTACCTCATCACCAGCAGCCTGGCAACCACGCTGCTCATCCCGCACGAGGCCTTCGAGCCCGGCGGGCCGGCGAACGGGCGGGCGCTGGCCTACCTCGCCCACCGCGACCTCGGCGCCGCCTTCGGCACCGTCTACGACGTGAGCACCATCCTCATCCTGTGGTTCGCCGGCGCGTCGGCGCTGGCCGGGCTGCTCAACCTCGTCCCGCGCTACCTGCCGCGCTACGGGATGGCGCCGCACTGGGCCCGGGCGGTGCGCCCGCTGGTGCTGCTGTTCACCCTGATCGGCTTCGCCGTCACGCTCGTCTTCCAGGCCAGCGTCGACAAGCAGGGCGGCGCCTACGCCACCGGCGTGCTGGTGCTCATCACCTCGGCGTCGCTCGCCGTCACCCTCGCCGCGGCGCGCCACGGCCAGCGCGGGCGGACGATCGGCTTCGGCGTCATCGCCGCCGTGTTCGTCTACACCACCGTCGCCAACATCATCGAACGACCCGACGGGCTCATCATCGGCTCGATCTTCATCATCGCGATCCTGGTCGTGTCGTTCACGTCGCGGGCGCTGCGCTCCTTCGAGCTGCGGGTCACCGGGGTGCGCCTCGACGACACGGCACTCGCCTGGGTGCGCCACTCCGCCGACGCCGGCGCGCTGCACCTGGTCGCCAACGAGCTGGACTCCGGCGACGCGGCCGAGTATGTCGACAAGGTGCGCAAGGCCCGCGAGGAGCTGTATGTGCCCGAACGGGTGCCGCTGCTGTTCCTCGAGGTCACCATCCCGGACTCGTCCGAGTTCGAGGCCGAGCTCGACGTGCGCGCCGTGGATCGCCACGGCTTCCGGATCCTGTGCCTGACCAGCACCTCGGTGCCCAACGCGATCGCCGCGCTGCTGCTGCACCTGCGTGACGTCACCGCCGTGCGCCCGCACGTGTACTTCGAATGGTCGGAGGGCAATCCGATCGCCAACTTCCTGCGGTTCCTGTTCTTCGGCGCCGGGGAGGTCGCCACCGTCACCCGCGAGGTGCTGCGCGAGGCCGAACCCGACCCGGGGGCCCGCCCCTACGTCCACGTCGCCTGACGATCCGGCGTCACCCGGGCGGCGAGCGCGGTGGCGGGTGCGCGGCATCACCCAGACGCATCCCGCCCGATCTGGCCAGACCCCGTGTGACCACCGCGGGAGTGGGAGAAAATGGCGGGGTGGCAGCGGAACGAAACGTCCTCGGCGGGGAGCTGGAACCCTGCGGTACCGATCCGGTGACCGGGTTCTACCGCGACGGGTGCTGCAGCACCGGCCCGGAGGACCTCGGCAGTCACACCGTGTGCGCGGTGGTGACGGCCGAGTTCCTGCGCCACCAGCGTCAGGTCGGCAACGACCTGTCCACCCCGCGGCCGGAGTACTCCTTCCCGGGCCTGCGCCCGGGGGACCGCTGGTGCGTGGTCGCCGTGCGCTGGCTGCAGGCCTACCATGCTGGCTTCGCCGCGCCCGTCGTGCTCGCCTGCACCCATGAGCGGGCGCTGGAGGTGATCCCGCTCGAGGCGCTGCGTGCTCACGCCGTCGACGTCCCCGCCGACCCGCGCTCGCTCGGCTGAGCGCAGGCGGGCCCGGCCGCACGGCTCAGTCGATGGTCTCGGGCTCCAGGCCCACGGTGAGCCAGTCGTCGTAGGGCAGGCCGGTGAGCTCCTGTAGCCGGGCGATGTCGTCGACGAAGTAGGGCAGCACCGCGCGCCGCTGCTCGGGCGTCAGCGTCGGCCGCCCGCCGCGCTGGCGCTGCAGCGCGCCCAGCAGCGGGGAGCGCACCGCGCGGCGCACCGGCACCGGGAAGTGGTGGCCCACCCGCCCGCCGGTGCGCAGCACCGCCCGCAGCACGCCGTTCACCGGGGTGTCGGCGACGAACGGCGTCACGTTCTGCGCGGGCACCAGGTCGACGAGCCCCGTCTCGACGCCGAGGAACGCGCACACCCGGTCGAGCGTCTCGGCAGGGGAGTCGCGCAGGTCGCGGTAACGCAACAGCAGCACCTGGTCGCGGGAGAACAGGCCGAACAGGTGGGCGAGCTGCTCGCCGTAGCGGCCGAGGGAGACATAGTGCCAGAAATCCGCCCACCCGGCCGCGCGGCGGCGTTCCTCCAGCGCGCACGCACGGACGAAGTCGCGCTCGGGTTCCAGGCCCGCGGCCCACAGGTGCGTCCAGTTGGAGTGCGCCCGGTCGACCGGGTTGCGCAGCAGCACCACGAGGCGCGCCTTGGGTAGCAGCCGGCGGATGCGGTTCTGCGCGTCGAGGTCGTAGAGGTAGAAGGGGGTGGCCTCGCCGCGCAGCGCCCCCTCGGGTGCCGGGTCGAACAGCGCCTCGTAGTCGCCGCGGCGCCAGACATGCTCCTGGTAGGTCTGCGCGTCGCCAGGGCCGCCGCGGGCCGGCGGCGGCCCGGCGGACAGGAAGAACTTCGGCTCCTTCACCGTCGGCAGGAACAGCGCCGGATGGCGGGCCAACGCGGCATGCAGCGCGGTCGTGCCCGCCTTGGGCACGCCGATCACGAGGAAGTCGGGCAGGGCCATGCTGGGAACGCTCCGGCGGTTCGGACGGTGGCCAACCCAAGCAAGTCGACCGGTGAAATCAGGATGGTAGCCGCGGGTGGGACGCGGTGGGACCGGCTTGGCGACACCTGCGATGTCCGGCAACGGTAGGGTTGCGCGATGGCAACCAGCCCGCAGCACATCGAGGCGCGGCACGTCGAGGCGCGGCACCTCGAGGCGCGGCACCTCGAGGCCCGGGCGGTGCCGCTGCCGGGCCGCCGCCCCGCCGTCACCGTGGCCGAGGCTCCCGGGCGCGGCCCCGGGCACTGGGCCGGCGCCCCCAGCGCGATCCTCGTCGACGGCGTGTTCTACCTCGCCTACCGGCTGCGGCGCCCCGTCGGTGCCGGGCGCGGCTTCGGGCTGGTGATCGCCCACTCCACCGACGGTGAGACGTTCCGCGAGCTCGCCGTGGTACCCCGGGAGCCGTTCGGCGCCGAGAGCCTGGAACGGCCCGCGCTGGTCGTCACCCCCGAGGGCCGGTTCCGGCTGTACGTCAGCTGCGCCGCGCCCGCGAGCCCGCACTGGTGGGTGGACCTGTTGGAGGCTGACTCCCCGGGCGGCTTCGACCCGGATCGCCGCCGCACCGTCCTGCCCGGCGACCCGCGCACCCTCGCGGTCAAGGACCCGGTGGTCGCCCCCCTCGACGGCGGCTGGCAGCTGTGGGCCTCCTGCCACCCGCTCGACGACCCGCACGCCACCGACCGGATGGACAGCCGCCACGCGACCAGCCCCGACGGCGTGCACTGGACCTGGACGGGCACCGCCCTCGCCCCGCGCCCCGGGCACTGGGACGCCCGCGGTGTGCGCATCAGCGCCGTGCTGACCGACGGCCCGCGCCCGGTCGCCCTCTACGACGGGCGGGCCAGCGCCGAGCAGAACTGGGCCGAACGCACCGGCCTCGCCCTCGCCGACACGGCGCGCCGCTTCGAGGCCGTGGGCGACGAGCCGGTCGCCGTCGCGACGGTCGGCGACGGCGCGCTGCGCTACGTCACCGTTGTGCCCCTGCCCGGCGGCGGTCACCGGCTGTTCTACGAGGCGGCGAACCCCGACGGCAGCCACGAACTACGCACGGAGCTGCACGAGCCGGCCTGATCCACCCGGCGCCGCCCCCCGGCCGCGGGGACGGTGAACGCCGCTTCGGGCACACCGCGGCCGCACCGCGCCGCCGCGACCCCCGTGGGATGCATCACGGTATTCATCGGCAACAGGCGGTAAGATCGTGTCTCGGTCGGGGGCATGCTCACCCGATATTCGCGCCGGTTCCGGCTGTCCGTGTACATCGGGTTCATGATCCGGGGCGTTCGCCGCGGGCTGGGTCCTCGCGCGGCGCCTCGCGGCGGGCGCGGACCGCACCCGCCGCAGCGTAGGAGGAACCGTCGCCATGACCGCCGAGGTGTTTTCGGTGCCCGCCAGCCGGCTGCCCGGCGACAGCGTGCGCTCACCCAAGACGGCGGAGCTGCTCACCCGCCGCCTGCGCCGCATGATCGTCTCCGGGGAGCTGCGCGCCGGGGACTTCCTGCCCCGCGAGGCCGAGCTCATGACCCACTTCGGGGTGTCGCGCCCGACGCTGCGCGAGGCGGTGCGGGTGCTGGAGGCCGAGTCCCTCGTCGAGGTGCGCCGCGGGTCGCGCACCGGCGCCCGTATCCGCGTGCCCGGACCCGAGATGGTGGCCCGCCCCGCCGGGCTGCTGCTGCAGCTCGCGGGCGCCACCATCGCGGAGGTGCTCACCGCCCGGCTCGGCGTCGAGCCGCTGGGGGCCGCGCTGTTCGCCGCGCACGGCACCCCCGAGGCGATCGCCGCGCTCGTCGCCGACATCGAGGTGTGCGAGGACGAGGTCCGCCGGGAGCGCCCCGGCGGGGCGTTCTCCCAGGTGCACCGCACCGTCGTCGAGGGGTCGGGTAACCGGGCGCTGGTCGTCACCGCCGGGATGATGCACGAGATCATCGGCCGGCACGTCGCGGCGAAGACCCGCGCGGCGCTCGCCCAGGACGATCCGGGCACGCTCGCCGCCTGCCGCCAGGCCGTCGACACCTACCGCCTGCTGCTCGACCACATCCGCGCCGGCGCCGCCGACGAGGCCCAGGCGCTGTGGCGGTTCCACCTGGAGCGGACCAACGCGCTGCTGCTGCGCGACGTCGACCCGAACACGGTCGTCGACATCCTCGACTGACGCGCCGCCCGGTCGGGTGGGTCGGGTGGGGGAGTGCCACCGGCGCGCACCGCTGTCCGGGGGTCCCGGGGAGCCCGGGGGCGCGGTCCTGACCTGCGCGGACGTGTACCACGTCGGGTGATTCGCGCCACGACGATGTTGACCTTTGATGGTGAACGTGCGTTCACTGTTCGGTGGGCGTCGCGCCGGTCGGGCCGCCGGCGGCGTCGCCGATCATCCGAGGAGTGACGTGGACCGACCTGCCCCCACCGCCAGCACCACCCCCGCCGCCGGCCGGGTCAGCGCCGCGAACCCCGGGCGCTCCCGGCGCCTGGCCGCCGTGCTGGGCGCGGGCGGCACGCTGGTCGCCATCTCGCAGATGTGCATCGTGCCGCTGCTGCCGGACCTGCCGCGCCTGACCGGGGCCTCCGCCGCGGACGTCAGCTGGCTCGTCACCGTCACCCTGCTCGTCGGCGCGGTCGTGACGCCGCTGTTCGGCCGGGCGGGCGACATCTTCGGCAAGCGGCGGATGCTGCTCGTCGCCCTCGGCATGCTCACCGCCGGCTCGGCGCTGTGCGCGTCGACGTCGTCGATCTGGCTGCTGGTCCTCGGCCGCGGCCTGCAGGGCGCGTGCCTCGCCATCGTCCCGCTGTCGATCAGCATCCTGCGCGACGAGCTGCCCCCCGAGCGGGTCGGCTCGGCGGTGGCCATGATGAGCGCGACCGTCGGCACCGGCGCGGCCCTCGGCGTGCCCTTCGCCGCCCTGATCGTCCAGGTCGCCGACTGGCACGTGCTCTTCTGGGTCACCGGCGTCCTCGCCCTGACCGACCTGGTCCTCGCCTGGCTGATCGTGCGCGACTCGCCGGTGCGCGCCCCCGCCCGCTTCGACCTGCCCGGCGCCGTCGGCCTCGCCGCGGGCCTGCTGTGCCTGCTGCTGGCGCTGTCGAAGGGCGCCGACTGGGGCTTCGTCTCCCCGCGCTTCCTCGGCCTGCTGCTCGCCGCCGCGGTGATCCTCGCCGGCTGGGCCCGCTGGCAGCTGCGCGCCACCGACCCGCTGGTCGACCTGCGCGTGGCCCGGCGCCCCGCGGTGCTCGCGCCCAACATCGCGGCCCTGTTCGTCGGCTTCTCCTTCTACGCCAACTCGCTGTCCACCGCCCAGCTCGTCCAGGTGCCCAGACAGACCGGCTACGGCCTGGGCCTGTCGGTGTTCGCCAGCGGCCTGTGTCTGCTGCCCGGCGGCGTCGCGATGGTGGCGCTGTCCCCGGCCGCCGCGCGGATCACCGCCACCCGCGGGCCGCGCGCGACACTGCTGCTCGGCACGTCCGCGCTCGCCGGCGGCTACGTGCTGCGGATGGCCTTCAGCGACACCCTGACGATGATCGTCGTCGGGGCGGCGGTCGTCGCCGCCGGCACGGCGCTGGCCTACTCGGCGATGCCGATGCTGACCATGCGGGCCGTGCCACGCACCCAGACCGCCGCGGCCAACGGTCTCAACGTGCTGCTGCGCACGGTGGGCCAGGCGATGTGCAGCGCGGTCGTCGCCGCGGTGCTCGGCCACCTGACCGTGTCCACCTCGACGGGGGCGTCGCCGACCATGGCCGCCTTCCGCATCGTGTTCGCCACCGCCGCCGTCGTCGCCGTTCTCGCCGTCGTCGCCAGCCTGCTGGTGCCCACCCGCGCCGCCGCCACGGACACCGGCCGCGCCGACGCGTCCACCCGCGCCGACGGCAGCGCCCTCGTCGACCTGGTCGACGGCAGCGGCGCGGTCGACGTCGCCGGCCTGCCGGCGCCGCGCGGAGCCGGCCGGTCCGCCGACGGCGACGCCACGGTCGTGGTGCGCCGCCGGCCACCCGCACGGCCCGTCGGCGGCGCCCTGCGCACGGCCGTCGGTGGCGGGCCGGCGACCGCGGGTAACGTGCACCCCGGGGGTGTTCCGCTGGGGGACGCCGGCCACCTGCGGACGGGCTGAGGAGCGGACATGACCAGCGCCGCGAGCGCGACCCTGAGCCCCACCGTGTGCGCGCCGCCCGGTTCCGCCGCGGGCCGTGGCCGCGGGCGGGGCGACGCCGAGGTCAGCCGGGAGGCGATCCTCACCGCCGCCCGCCGCGCGTTCGCCCGCCAGCCCTACGAGGCCGTCACGCTCAAGGCGATCGCCGCCGACGCCGGGGTGAGCGCCCCGCTGGTGCTGAAGTACTTCGGCAGCAAGGAACGCCTGTTCGCCCGCGCCGCCCGCTACGGCGAGGAGACCGACGAGCTGTTCGACGCCCCCCTGCCCGAACTCGGCGCCCACCTGCTGCGCGTCCTGCTCGACGCACACGCCCACGGCCGCGACCCGCTCATCCGCGTCGCCTTCGCCCTGCAGCACGGTGACCTGGCGGACCTGCTGCGCGGCAACTTCCGCGAGCAGGTCGTCGCCCGGCTGCGCGCCCGCCTCGACGGCCCCGACGCCGCGCTGCGCGCCGAGCTGGTCCTGGCCTACCTGCTCGGCCTCGGCGTGCAGCGCCACGTCGTGCGGGCCGCCGCGATCAGCGTCGCGGAACGGGAGCGGATCGTGCGCCTGTGCGCCCCCGCGCTGCAAGGCCTGCTCGACGGCACCGGCTGATGGCCGGCGCCGGCGGCGCGCTGCTGCTGCGCCGGGCGCGGTTGACCCCGCTGGGCGGCGGCGAACCCGCCGGTGTGCCGGGGGCCGGTACGGACTCGCCCGGGCGGATCGTCGACCTGCGGGTCGACGGTGGGCTCGTCGTCGCTGTCAGCGCCGGACCGCTGCGCCCCCGGGCGGGGGAGACGGTCGTCGACGCCGACGGCGGCGCGCTGCTGCCGGGCCTGCATGACCATCACGTCCACCTGCTGTCCGCGGCGGCCGCCGCGTCGTCGGTGCCCGCCGGGCCGCCGCGGGTCAGCGACGCCGCGGGGCTGCGCGCCGCGCTGCGCGCCGCCCCCGGGGCGGGCGCGCACGGCTGGGTGCGGGCTGTCGGCTACCACCCGAGCGTCGCCGGCGACCTCGACCGCCACGGCCTCGACGTGCTCGTGGCCGACCGGCCGGTGCGGCTGCAGCACCGCGGCGGCGCGCTGTGGGTGCTCAACTCCGCCGCGCTGCGCCTGGCCGGCGTCGAGGCCTGCCCGCTGCCCGGCGTCGAACGCGACGCCGCCGGCCACCCGACCGGCCGGCTGTGGCGGATGGACGACTGGCTGCGCCGCGCCGCGGCGATCCCCCGGGTGCCCGTCGACCTCGCGGCGCTCGGCCGGGCCGCCGCCGCCCGCGGCGTCACCGGGTTCACCGACGCGACCCCGGGCCGGTCCGACGCCGAACGCCGGCTGCTCGTCGAGGCGTCGCGCACCGGCGCGCTGCCCCAGCGCCTGACCCTCATGCGCCCCGAACCCGCGGCGCACGGGCCGCCAGCGACGGATCGCGGCGGCATCCCGGCGGGGGAGCGGGTGCGCGACGGCGCGGTGAAACTGATCCTCGACGACGACCGGCTGCCCGACCTCGACACCCTGACCGCCCGGATCGCCGCGGCCCACCACGGCGGCGCGCCGGTGGCGGTGCACTGCGTGACCCGGGTCCAGCTGATCCTCACCCTCACCGCGCTGGCACTCGCCGGGCACCGCCGCGGCGACCGGATCGAGCACGCCGCCGTCGTCCCGCCCGAGCTGCGTGACATGCTGCGCGCCGGCGGGCTGACGGTGGTCACCCAGCCGAACTTCATCGCCGAACGCGGCGACCGCTACCTCGCCGACATCACCGACGAGGACCCGGCGGCGCTTTACCCGGCGGCGTCGCTGGCCCGCGCCGGCGTCCGGCTCGCGGCCGGCACCGACGCGCCGTTCGGCGACCCCGACCCGTGGCGCGCGATCCGCGCGGCGACCGACCGGCGTACGGCCGGCGGCGTGGTGCTCGGGGGCGGCGAGCGCCTCGCCGCCCCCGCGGCGCTCGCCCTGTTCCTCGGCACGCCGACCGATCCCGCCCGCCCCCGCGCGGTGCGGCCCGGCGCGCCCGCGGACCTGTGCCTGCTGGACCGGCCGCTGGCGGCGGCACTGGCCGACCCGTCGGCCGCCCACGTCCGCCGCACGTTCATCGCCGGCGTGCCCGTCGCCGCCACGCCCGGTGAGTGAGACATTGCTTGCACCCAGGCACGCCGGAGTCGATCCCTCGGCATTGTGGCGGGATGGACCCCAGACGCGATCCGCAGCGGCTCAGCCTCGCCAGCTACCCCCTGAGCCACAGCGTCACCGCCCGGTTCAGCGACCTGGACACCAACCGGCACCTCAACAACGTGGCGCTCGCGTCGTTCTACGAGGACGCCCGCGCCGCCCTGGACTGGCGGATCTTCGACGAGGGCGCACCGACGGGCTTCACCGGCTTCCGGCTCGTCATCGCCCAGGTCTCGATCCACTACCTGGCCGAGGCGCCGTACCCGGGGACGTTCGTGGTCGGCACCGGGGTGGGCCGCGTCGGCCGGTCGTCGTTCACCCACAGCTCGGGACTGTTCCTCGACGGTGTCTGCCTCGGCCTGTGCGACACGGTGATAGTGCATCTCGTCGACACCACGCCGACGGTGATCCCACCGCAGCGGCGGGCCCGCATCGAGGCGCTCGCCTTCCCCGCCCCGGACATCGCCCCGCGGATCCCCGGCCAGCAGGCCGAGCCGACGGCGTCCACACCCGCCTCCCGGCCCCGCTAGCCACCCCGGTCACCCACGGCGGCCGTGGGGGCTGATCAGGCAGGCCAGAAGGGCAGATTGCGCAGCGCCATCCAGGCGAGCGCGGCGGCGCCGAGGCCGTAGGCGACCCGCGGCGGCACCGGCGCGTGGCGCCCTGCGGCCACCGCCCTCGCCTGGCGGGCCAGCAGGCCGCCGAGCAGCGGCGCGCAGGCCAGCACGAACCCGTTGTCGCGCGCGGCGGTGGCCCACCGGGCGTGCAGCAGGCTGTGGGTGGCGCGCAGCGTGCCGCACGCCGGGCAGTCCAGGCCGGTGAGGTGGCGGATGGGGCAGCGCGGCATCGCCACCCCCGGGTCGTGCGGGTCGTGCCCGGCCAGGTAGACGAGCCCGACCACCCCCGCGCCGGCCACGGCGGCGGCGACGACCCGCCGCCGCCGCGCCACCGCCGCCGGCATGTCCGCGCCCCCGCTCCGCGGGGCCCGCTCGCCGCCGGCGGTGGGACCGCCGGCGGTGGGGGACCGGTCAGTCACGCAGCGGCCGGCCGTGCTGGTCGCGGACGTTGCCAGTCAGCATCATGATGCCGTCGATGAGCGCCCAGACCCCCAGGCCGCCGCAGGTGAACAGCTGGGCGAGGGCGATGCCGGTGTTGCCGAGGTACCAACGGCCGGCGCCGACCCCGCCGAGCAGGATCTGCAGCAGGCCGGCGGTGAGCTTCTGCTTGTCCGAGTAGGCCTCGCCGGTGACCGGGTGCCGGCCGAAGGGGGCGGAGGCGTCGTAGGGCGCCGGGCCGCCGTAGCCGCCGGGCGCGCCGTAGCCGGGCGGCGGGCCCTGCGGGTAGCCGCCCGGGGCGCCGTAGCCGGGCTGCCCACCCGGGTAGCCGGGGCCGCCCGCCGGGCCGCCGGGCCAGCCCTGCTGCGGGTAGCCGTGCTGGTCAGCGGGCCCGGCCTGCCCCTGGTAGCCCTGCGGCTGGTCCTGCGGTTGCCATGGCGACGTCATCGTGAGCTCCCAGGAGTAACGGACCCGGCGGATGGCACCGGGCGCCGCGCCGGGCACGGCCCGCGGCGGATCTGCCCTGGTGGCAGGCCGGTGCGGGGCCCTCGGCGCGGAGATCGAGGCGATGCTACCGAGGTGGCGCGCGGCCGCGACCGCCCTTCCCTGACCACTGTCTGTCCGCTACGCGACCGGTGACGCACCGTGCCTGCTCGGACGGGTGCGCGACGGCGCCCGATGACCGACTGGCCTGAGGCCGGCCGGTCGGCCCCGTGGGGCACCAGGGCCCGTTCGTGGTCGCGGTGCTGGTCTCGCGTAGCTGGTCCGTGGTGGTCGTATCGAGTGGCCGCGGGCTGGCGGGTGCCCGCCAGGGTGCCGGCCCCGGCCCCGGGGCATTCCCCACCCCCGCCCGGCGTGTCGTCCTGACCTGGGCTTTTCCCATCATCGCCGGGAACGTCACCGGCCCGCCCGCGGCATCTTTGTCGCTCCGTTTCCGATATCCCGGATGTGCGCGCGCCGAGGACCGCGCCCGGGGCGTTCCAACAATCCACGCCGGCGCGGACAAGGGTCTCGATTTTCGTTACACGATCCCTGGTTGTCTTCTACAGTTCACCGCGGGTCCCGACGCCGCCGGCACGTCCGTGCGCCCTGGTGTGGCGCGCGCTCCGGCGTGTTGGCGCGACCGGACCGGCGGGAGCTGGCCCGAGGGACCGGATGGCGAGGTGACTGGCGATGCGACAGGAGCACGGCGAGGGATCCGGTGGTGGGCGGGCCGGCGCCGAGTTCGATCTGGCCGCGATGGAGATACTCGAGCCGCTGGCCGAGAAGTACGGCCTGTTCCTGGCGGAAAGGACGGGCTGGCACGTCCTGTTCCGCGGTGACCGGCGAATGCTCGACGTCGCGTGCGATCCGTGGACGTGCTGGGCGCTGGGCGCCCGCGTCGGGATGTGGTCGGAGGCCGATTCCGGGCCGCCGCAGGGCGCCGCGGCGGCTACTAACCCGCCGCGTGCGCTGAGCGTCCAGGACATTTTGCACTCGGTTTACGGAATGCGCGAGAATGCCTGGCCGTGGATCGCGGCGACGCCGCAGGAGCTGCGGACGATTCTGCTGACCCTCGCCGGTCTCGTCGACCGCTACTGTGGCCAGCTGCTCCTCGACGACGACGCGTTCGCCCGCGCCGAGCGCCTCATCAGCGACGCGACGGCGGAGCGCGAGGCGTTCCTGCGCCAGTTCGAGGACCGGTGACGATCGAGGATCGCTGACGTTCGGACCTCCCGGGTCGCAAGACCGGCCAGGGAGGTCCGAACGTCCCCCGGGTAGGCAACCTCTGGCGGTCGTGGGCTCGCCCCCGGCCGGCGAGCATGGCCAGTGAGCACTATCGATGCCTGTGTTCGACCCCGGGAGAGGCGATGACCGTCCAGTATGTGCGGGATGCGCTGCCCGGCGCAGGTGCCGGCGGCGGGACCGCCGGCACGCCCACCCCGACCGGCCCCGGGTTCGGCCCCGGCTTCGGCATCGGGTTCGGCGTCGAGGCCGTCGGGCCGCGCCTGGCCGCCCCGCCGCTCGCGGAGCTCGCCGCCGGCGAGACGACCGAGACCCACGGCGCCCTGCTGTACCTGCTCGGCGACCGGGCCTACAAGCGGCGCAAGCCCGTCGACCTGGGGCTGTTCACCGTCACCGACCGCCGCGCCCGGGAGGCGCTGTGCCTGGCCGAGGTGGCGCTCAACCGCCGCCTCGCCCCCGACGTCTACCTCGGCGTCGCCGACCTGCGCGACGACACCGGCGAGATCATCGACCATCTCGTCGTCATGCGCCGGATGCCCGCCAGCCGCCAGCTGTCCACCCTGGTGCGCCGCGGCCACCGGGTCGGCCCGACGCTGCGTGCCGTCGCCCGGGCGCTCGCGGTGTTCCACCAGCGCTGCGAGACGAGCGCGGCGATCGCGGCGGCGGGGGAGCGCGCGGCGCTGGCCGGGCTGTGGCGCGAGCGCCTCGCCGCGCTCGCCCCCTTCCGCGGCAGCCAGCTCGACGCCGCCGTCGTCGACGACATCGGCCGCCTCGCCCTGCGCTACCTGGCCGGCCGCGGTGAGCTGCTCGCCGAGCGCCGCCGCGCGGGCTGGATCCGCGACGGCCACGGCGACCTGCTCGCCGAGGACATCTTCTGCCTCGACGACGGTCCGCGGATCCTCGACTGCGTCGAGTTCGACCCGCGGGGACGCTCCGGCGACGTGCTCGGCGACGTCGCCTCCCTCGCGATGGACCTCGAACGTCTCGGCGCCGCCGAGGAGGCCGCCGACTTCCTGGAGGCGTACCGGGAGTTCAGCGGCGAGGTGCACCCCCGCTCGCTGCAGCACTTCTACGTCGCCTACCGGGCCTTCGACCAGGCGCGCGCGGCCTGCCTGCACGGCCAGGGCGATCCCGACGTCGCCGAGCGGGCCCGGCGGCTGCTCGCCGTCGCCCACCGCCACCTGCGGGCGGGCAGGGTCCGCCTCGTCGTCGTCGGCGGGCTGCCCGGCACCGGCAAGACGACGCTGGCCAGCCGGTTGGCCGAGGTCGGCGACGGCTGGGTGCTGCTGCGCAGCGACATCATCCGCCAGGAACTCGTCGGCCCGGACCTGCCCGACTCCGCCCCGCCCACCCCGGCGCCCGCGCCCCCGTCGAGCTCCACCCCCGCGGACCCGGCCGCGGGCCACCCCGGACCGCGGGCGCCGCAGGGAGCCGGGTACGGGGTCGGGCGCTACGCGCCGGCGATCACCGACGCGACCTACGCCGAGATGCTGCGCCGGGCCCGCGCGGCGCTGTGCCGCGGCGAACGGGTGGTCCTCGACGCCTCCTGGTCCAGCGCGCGCCACCGCCAGGCGGTCGCCGACCTCGCCGCGGACGTCTGCGCCGACCTCGTCGAACTGCACTGCGTCACCACCCCGGAGGTCGCCGCCGCGCGCATCGCCCGCCGCCTCGCCGCCGGCCCCGACCCCTCCGAGGCGACCGTGGCCATCCACCGGGCGATGGCGGCCCGCGCCGACCCGTGGCCGTCGGCGACGGTCGTGCGCACCGCGGTGTCCGTCGCCGAGGCCCTGCAGACCGTCCTCAACCGTCTGGACTGACCCCGCAGCCGGACTGACCCCGCAGCCGGGGCCGCGACGTCCGGACGACCGGTCCACGGCTGTCGCCAGGCGGGCGACGACGTCCCGGCTTCGCGCCGTCTCGTCAGCAAGATAATCAACGATGTTGACGGCGTGGCGCCGCCATGATCAACCCCGCTCCGGGTGCCGCTCTGGCCGGCGGCCGACCGGCAGGCTCACCGGCCGGCACGCGGGCGACGACGGACGCTACTTGTCGATGCGGGTGGCGTAGACGGCGGCCTGGGTGCGGCTGGACAGCTCCAGCTTCTCCAGGATCGCCGAGACGTAGTTCTTCACGGTCTTCTCCGACAGGTGGATCCGGCCCGCGATCTGCCGGTTCGTCAGGCCCTCGGCGATCAGGACGAGGATCTGCCGCTCCCGCTCGCCCAGGGTGGCGAGCTTGCGGTCCTCCGTCGGACCGTCCCGCAGCCGGGTCAGCACCCGCTGGGTCACCGCCGGATCAAGCAGCGACCGCCCCGAGGCGATCGTGCGGATCGCCCCGACCAGGTCGGTGCCCCGGATCTGCTTGAGCAGATACCCGGCGGCCCCCGCCATGATCGCGGCGAACAGGGCGTCGTCGTCGTCATACGACGTCAGGATCAGGCAGCCGATCTCGGGGTGCGCCGAGCGCAGGTCGCGGCAGACGTCGATGCCGTTGCCGTCCTCGAGCCGCGCGTCGAGCACGGCCACGTTCGGACGGGTGGCGGGGATGCGCCGCAGCGCCTCGGCGGCCGTGGACGCCTCGCCGACGACCTCCACATCGGCGGTCTCCGAGAGCATCTCGCGGATCCCCCGACGGACGATCTCGTGGTCATCCAGGAGGAAGACCCGTACGGTACTCACACGGTGACGATACCGCCCGCCACGCCCACCCCGGCCCACATCGACGGGTGACACCGGCGGCAGGGGCCCGTCCGTGCGGTGTGCGTGCCCACCCCGCGCCAGCCCCCGCATCCCCACCGCGATGGCCACGTCGCGCGGTGATCGCGCCACGGACCGCAGAAGTCCTCGCGGTGCGTAGTTGTGCCATCTCGCAGTGTTGGTCCTGTGGTCCCAGGGGGGAACGTCGGAAAGGAGAGGTCCGGTCGCGGGCCCGACGACGCACGCCGTCCACCGGCCGAAACGAGGTGATCATCACGGATGCGAAGGTGGGCGCGGCGGGTCCCGCGCAGCGCGCCGCCCCATCGGCCCGACCCCGCGCGTCCGACGTCCGGCCGTCCTGGCGCTGGTTCGCCGCGGCCGCGGCCAGCCTCGCCGCCACCGTGGCGCTGTTCGTCACGCTGCCGGGAACCTCGGGCATCCTGGCGGGCCGCGCGGTCACGGCCCTGATGCTGCTCGCCGTCGCCGTGGCCTGCGTGCGCACCGGGCACGGCCTGCCCGGCCGGCACCGGCGCTGGCGTCTGGCGCTCGCCACGCCCGCGCTGGTGATGGCCGTCACCGGCATCTACACCGTCGCCGTCCCGCCACCGGTGACGGTGTTCACCGGCCCGGTGCCGTTCAGCTACGGCCAGATCGCCTACGTCATCCCCACGGCGCTCGCCCTGCTCGTGCTGTTCCTCTATCCCGCGCACCCGCAGGGCCCCCACCACGTCCGCACGACACTCGGCGGCAACTGGTGGCTCACGACCCTGCTCGACGGCCTGCTCGTCGTCGGCTCGATCGGGGCTCTGGCCTGGGTTTTCGTCCTGCGCGACGTGATCGACGCGGCCGCCGGCGACGTCGAGCACCTCGTCGCCACCCTGACGATCTGCGCGGCGAACCTGGTCGTCGTGTGCGCCGTCCTGGTGCTGTGGATCTTCCGGCGGCCGACGCCGCCGGTCGGGTTCGCCCTGCTCGGCACCGGACTCACGCTCATCAGCGTGCAGTTCCTCGGGGTCACCGCCGCCGTCACCCGCGGGCACGCCTCCCCACCGTCGACCGAGCTCCTGTGGACCGTCGGCGCCTGGTGCCTGCTGCTCGCCTGCCTGACACCCGTGCGCCCCCGGCCCGGGCGCCCCGCCGACCCGTCCGAGACCATCGGAGCGGGCCGGCGGGACCTGACGCTGCGCTGGGCGTATGCCCTGCTGCCCCTGCTTCCGCTGATCGTCGCCGGGCTGGTCGGCGTCCTCGACGTCCTCGACGGTGCGGGGCCCGACGTCGTCGACGTCATCGGCCTGTTCGGCCTGTTCGTGCTCGGCCTGGGCCGGCAGATGCTGATCATCGCTGACAACATCGGCCTGCTGCGCCGGCTGCACGGCAGCGAGCGCCAGCTTCGCCACCAGGCCTTCCACGACCCCCTGACGGGCCTGGCGAACCGGACGCTGTTCGGCGAGCGCCTCACGGTCGCCCTCTCCGACCAGCTGCGCGACGGCGACCCGCTGGCCGTGCTCTACGTGGACCTCGACGACTTCAAGGGTGTCAACGACACCCTCGGCCACGAGGCGGGGGACCGGCTGCTGCAGGTGACCGCCCGCCGCCTGACCCACGCGGTGCGGTCGGGGGACACCGTCGCCCGCCTCGGCGGCGACGAGTTCGCGATCCTGCTCGCCCCCGGTGGGGACAACCCCGCCACCGTCGGCAGCCGCATCCTGACCGCCCTGCGCGCCCCGGTGCTGCTGTCCGGATCCCGCCAGCGGGTGGGCGCGAGCGTCGGGCTGGTGGTGGCGCAGGCGGTCGAGGAGCTGTCGGCGGAGCTGCTGCTGCACCGCGCCGACGCGGCGATGTACGCGGCCAAGGCCGCCGGTACCGGCAGCCTCACCATCTACGACCCGAGCATCGAACGCGCCACGCCCGCCGCCGGATCCCCCGCCGCCACGGCGAGCTCACCGCGGCTCGCCCTGACCCGCGCGCTGCGCGGCGAACCGGGCGACGGCGAGCTCGTCGTGCGCTACCAGCCCATCGTCGACCTGCCCGGCGGGCACCCCGTCGCCAGCCAGGCCGAGCTGTGGTGGTGCCAACCCGCCCACGGCGACATGCCGGCCGTCGCCCTGGTCCAGGCCAGCGAACGCGGCGGCCTGCTGCCCGCCCTCACCCTCGCGACCCTGCGCCGCGTCTGCGCCGACCTGCCCCGGCTGCGCGGCGGGGACACCCCGCCACCCGTGTACCTGCCCGTCCCGGCCACCGTGCCCCTGCCCGCCACCTTCGTCACCGCGATCGCCGGGGCACGCGCTGACGGCTCGCTGCGCACCGGCGACCTCGTCGTGGAACTCATCGGCGCCGAACCAGGCACCGACCCCGTCGACCTGCGCTGGCCGGGCCGGCTGCACGACCACGGCGTCGGCCTGTGCCTGTCCGGATTCGGATTCGCCGACGCCTATCTGGACCTGCTGCGCGTCCTGCCGGTCGAGACGGTGATCCTCACCGCGGAGATGACCGCCACGTGGATCGCACCCCACCTCACCGCACGCGACGTGACCGTCCGCGCCGGCCTCCTGGGCATGCTGCGCGCGCTGCGCGTCGACATCATCGCCGCCGACCTGCCCGGACCCGACGACGTCCGCCGGGCGGTCGCCCTCGGTATCACCCGCGCCCGCGGCCACAGCACCCCCCACCTCGGCACCCCCCACGCCGACGCGCCCCGCTCCGGGGCTCGGGCGCCCGGCGGGCGGGGGCCACCGGGCGGACCAGCGGCGGGGCCGCTCACAGGCGGTCGACGGCGATGATCCGCACGGCCGCGACCCCGGCCTCGTCCGAGGCGGCCAGATCGATCTCGGCGCTGATGCCCCAGTCATGGTCGCCGGCCGGATCGTCGAAGATCTGCCGCGCCGTCCACACCGGGCCGTCCTCGGTCAGCAGCAGCATCGCCGGTCCTCGCGCGTCCGGTCCGGTGCCGATCTCGTCATGCTCGCCGTAGTAGCCCTCCAGGGCCGTGCGCCAGGCGTCCGCGTCGAACACCGGACCCGCGGGCGCGCCCTCGCCGCCCGCCGCCGGTCCGTCGAGCTCGCCGAGCAGGTCATAGCGGCGCAGCGCGGCGAGCTCCACCCGGCGGAACAGCGCGTTGCGCACCAGCACCCGAAACGCCCGCAGGTTGCGCGTCACCGCCGGCGGACCGCCCGCCGCCGTCCCGACGGCGGCCGCGGCGGCCTCGTCACCCGCCGCCGGGTCGCGCAGCTGCTCCCACTCGTCGAGCAGGCTGGAGTCGGTCTGGCGGACCAGCTCGCCCAGCCATTCCGTCAGATCGGCGAGCTCCTCGGTGCGCGCGTCCTCGGGAACGGTGTGCCGCAGCGCCTTGTACGCGTCGGCCAGGTAGCGCAGCAGCAGCCCCTCCGAGCGGGCCAGCCCGTAGAACGACACGTACTCGGCGAACGTCATCGCCCGCTCGTAGAGCTCCCGCGCCACCGACTTCGGCGCCAGCTCGTAGTCACCGACCCACGGATGACCGCGGCGGTAGGTCTCGAACGCCGCCCCCAGCAGCTCGCCCAGCGGGCGTGGGTAGGTGACCTCGTCGAGCAGCTCCATGCGCCGGTCGTACTCGATCCCCTCGGCCTTCATCGCCGCCACCGCCTCCCCGCGGGCCTTCTGCAGCTGGGCGTGCAGCACCTGGCGCGGGTTGTCCAGCGTCGACTCCAGCACGCTGAGCACGTCGAGGGCGTACTGCGGCGCCGCCGGGTCCAGCAGTTCCAGCGCCGCCAGCGCGAACGGCGACAGCGGCTGGTTGAGCGCGAAGTCGAGCTGCAGATCCACCGTCACCCGCACGCTGCGGCCCAGCTCGTCGGGGGTGTCCAGGCGCTCCACCACCCCGGCCGCCAGCAGCGCCCGGTAGATCGCGATCGCACGGCGGATCAGCCGGCGCTGCGTCGCCGCGTCCGAGTGGTTGTCGGTGAGCAGGTGCCGCATCGACGCGAACGCGTCCCCGGGCCGGTTGATGACGTTGAGCAGCATCGCGTGCGACACCGTGAACTGGCTGGTCAGTGGCTCCGGTTCGGCGGCGATCAGCCGGTCGAACGTCGGCTCGCCGTAGCCGACCGTGCCCTCGGGGGGCTTCTTGCGCACCACCCGGCGCCGCTTCTTCGGATCATCCCCGGCCTTCGCCAGCGCCTTCATGTTCTCCACGACATGATCCGGTGCCTGCACCACCACGTTGCCGACCGTGTCATAGCCGGCCCGGCCCGCCCGGCCGGCGATCTGGTGGAACTCCCGCGCCGTGAGCAGCCGCACCTTCGACCCGTCGTACTTCGACAGCGAGGTGAACACCACCGTGCGGATCGGCACGTTGATGCCCACCCCGAGCGTGTCCGTCCCGCAGATCACCTTCAGCAGCCCCGCCTGCGCCAGCTGCTCCACCAGCCGGCGGTACTTCGGCAGCATCCCCGCGTGGTGCACCCCGATGCCGTGGCGTACCAGCCGGCTCAGCACCTTCCCGAACCCGGCGGTGAACCGGAACCCGCCGATCGCCGCCGCGATCGCGTCCTTCTCGCCACGCGAGGACACGTTCACGCTCATCAGCGCCTGCGCCCGCTCCAACGCCTGCGCCTGGGTGAAGTGCACCACGTACACGGGTGCCTGCCGGGTCTCGAGCAGCTCACCGATCGTCTCGTGCAACGGCGTCGTCACGAACCGGTAGAACAACGGCACCGGACGCTGCGCCGAGCGCACCACCGCCGTCGGCCGCCCGGTGCGCCGGGTCAGGTCCGCCTCGAACATCGACACGTCGCCGAGCGTCGCCGACATGAGGACGAACTGGGTGCGCGGCAGCTCCAGCAGCGGCACCTGCCACGCCCAGCCCCGATCCGGATCGGCGTAGTAGTGGAACTCGTCCATCACCACCTGGCCGACGTCGGCCGCCACCCCGTCACGCAACGCGATGTTCGCCAGCACCTCCGCCGTACAGCAGATGATCGGCGCCGTGTCGTTCACCGACGCGTCGCCCGTCATCATCCCGACCTTCGACGCACCGAACATCGCGCACAGCGCGAAGAACTTCTCGCTCACCAGCGCCTTGATCGGCGCCGTGTAGAACGTGCGCCGCCCGCCCGCCAGCGCCGCGAAGTGCGCGCCCGCCGCCACCAGGCTCTTGCCCGACCCGGTCGGCGTGGCCAGGATCACGTTCGAGCCGGTGACGATCTCGATGAGCGCCTCCGACTGGGCCGGATACAACTCCAGGCCCTGCTCGCCGACCCAGGCGGCGAACGCGTCGAAAAGGAAGTCCGGGTCAGGCTCGGGGGACGCCGGCGCGGGGGCGGGAAGGTGGTCGGTGAGAGTCATGGTTGTTCGATCGTGCCTGACCGCCGCCGGAAGCACCCGCCCGGGCGGCGGGGGAGGCGCGCAGGGTCCGCCCCGGCGGCCGTTCACCGTCGACCAGCCAGTACCCGCGATCCTCGCGCAGACCCACCCGCGGCGGCGGCTCGCACCGGCCGTTCACCCGATGTGCGTCAAAGCCGCTGGTCGTCCCCGCGAACGTCGCGTGGCAGGCCCGGCAGTGCGCGGCCGTCAACGCCGTCCACCGGACGTCACACCCACCGCAACTGATCAGCATGGGGCGCTCGTAGTCGATGTCCCGCCCCGCCATGATGAGTCCACCCCCCGCGCGCATTTCGGCTCCCCGTCGGGGATTGTCACCGCTCCAGGTTTCCAGCGCGGGTATTTCCGCTTTCCCGCGTCGCGTCCAGTGGGCGCGACGCGGCCGGTGCCGGGGGCGAGGACGGTCAGCCGGTCATGTCGCACGGGCCGTCCTCACGGCCGTCCTCCGTCCTGCCCGCAGTGCGCGCGCCATCCTCGCCGAGAACGCGGCGCGCCAGGTAGCGGCGCGGCGGCGGGATGCGCACGGGGCGCGCCCAGAACAGCTCCATCGTCGCGGGCACGGCGACGACCCCTCCCCAGCGCCGGCCCCCGACGCTCCAGACGGCCGCACCATCGCAGTCCGCAAGCGGCCCCCCACCGCCAGACGGGAATCACCGGCGTCATCACCATGTCATACGGCCCGCCTGGCGACAGCCGCGGGCCGTATTACGCCCGGCCGCCGGCGTGGTCCGCGTCGTCCGGTGGCTCGGGGCGGCCACAGGACGAGCGTCGGCTGGCCGTTGCCCCCGCCGACGGACGCGAACCTGCACGGCCGCGCCGACCGTTGGGAGGCGCGCCAGAAGCACCCGCATCCGCAGGACGTGGACCAGCCCGACCAGCCCGACCAGCCCGCCGATGATCGCCAACATGCCGAGGACGGTCAGCGTCCGGGGGAGCCGCACGCCCACACAGACTGTCGGACCCGGCGGCGAGAATCGCGTTATGACGTCGGTGCAGGGCCGTGCCCACCCGTACCCTGCCCACGATCCGCTCGCCCGGCTGTGGGCCGCGTTCGACGGCCCCCGTCGGATGCTCGCCCTCGTCGTGCCCGCGGGGCCGCCGCGCGGGTTCGCGCTTGCCTGGTCCCCGCGGCCCCCCGCGGAGAAGGTCCAGGAGCTGTGGATACGGACGGAGCCGGGGGAGACGGCGTGGCTGCTCGCCGAGATCGAACGGCGGGTCGCGCCACGCTGGGTGTGGTGGGCGGCGCGGCCCGCCGCCGAGATCCCGCTCGGTGCCGGCGTTCGCCTCGCCGCCTGCTGGGACCTCGGCGCCGTCCACCGCCTGCTGCACGGCGGCCGGCGTGGCGACCCCGGCGCGGTGTGGGCCGCCGCCACCGGCCGACCCGAGCCGCCCGCACCGTCCTCCCCGCACCGCTCCCGCGGCGTCCCAGGCCAGCTCGACCTGTGGGACACCGCGGCGAAGGACCTGCCCGGCGCCGGGCCGCCCGCGACCCCAGCCCCGGTGGACGGTGCCGCGCCGTCCGGCGCCGCACTGGACGCCGAGGGCCACCTCGACACCGGCTGGCTGGCCCGCGCCGCCACCCCCGACGAGGCGCTGCGTCGCGCCGGCACCCTTGCCGCCCTGGCGCTGCGCGTCCAGGCACACCAGGAGGCGGCACTGCGCGGCCTTGGCGACGCCCGCGCACTGCCTGGCCACACCCCGCTGCCCGTCCTGACCGCCCACGCCGAGTCGGCCGCCGAACTGCTCGCCCGCGAACTCGAACGCGACGGGCTGCCCGTCGCCCGCGCCGCCGCGCAGACCCTGCTCACCGGCCTGGTGGGCCCACCCCCACGCACCCCCGCCGACGAGTCGGCCGCCCGCGCCCGCCGCGACGCCCCCGTCCTTGCTCACCTGCCCCGCCCGGTCGACCTGCGCAACCCCACCGCCGTGCGGGCCGGGCTGCGCTCCGTCGGCATCGACGTCCCCGACACCCGCTCCGGGCGCCTCGAACCGCTGCGCGCCGCCCACCCCGTGGTCGGCGCACTGCTCGACTGGCGCCGTGCCGAACGCATCGCCACCACCTACGGCCACCGCTGGCTCGACACCCACGTCGGCGCCGACGGGCGCCTGCGCGGGCGCTGGCATGCCAGCGACGGCGGCGCCGGGCGGATGACCGCCCAGGCCGGCCTGCACAACCTGCCCGCGGACCTGCGCACCGTCGTCGTCGCCGAACCCGGCCGGGTGTTCGTCCGCGCCGACCTGGGCCAGATCGAACCCCGCGTGCTGGCCATCGTCTCCCGCGACCCCGCCCTGCGCGCCGCCACCCTCGCCGACGACATGTACGCCCCCGTCGCCGCCCAGCTCGGCCGTGACCGCCCCGAGGCCAAGGTCGCGATGCTCGCCGCCATGTACGGCCAGACCACCGGCACCGCCGGCGAGGCCCTGCGCCGCATGCGCCGCGCCTACCCCACCGCGCTGGCCTACCTCGACGACGCCGACACCGCCGGCCGCGCCGGCCGCGACCTGCGCACCTACGGCGGCCGCCGGCTGCGCCTGGCCGCCCTCGCCGGCCCACCCGCCGCGGCGCCGACCGCGCTCACCGACCCCGCGGCCCCCGACGACACCCCCTCGCCCTCGCCCGCCACTGCGGTCGTCCCGGAGCTGGCCCGCGGCCGCTTCGCGCGCAACGCGGTCATCCAGGGCCCCGCCGCCGAGCTGTTCAAGGCGTGGGCGGCCACCGTCCGCGCCGGACTGCCCGCCCTCGCCGGCGAGATCGTGCTCTGCCTGCACGACGAGCTGCTTCTGCACGTCCCCGCCGCGCACGCCGACGCCGCCCGCGTCCTGCTGCACCGGGCTCTCGCCGCCACCGCCGCCTACTGGGCCGCCGGCAGCGGCGTGCGCCTGGTCGCCGACGTCGCCGTCGTGCTGCGCTGGTCCGACACCCCCCACTGACCCGCGGCCGTTCCCGACCCCCCGCCCGAACGACCCGCCCGCCGGCACGCGGCGCTGCGCCCGCGCCACACCAAGATAATCAACGCCGTTGACGGAATCGCCGGGCGCCCCTCGTTTGTCTCAGAATATGAGAATACATTCTCGTATTCTGAGAATGCTGCTACTGTCGAGCTATGACACCGACCGGCACCTACACCCATGGGCACGCCGAGAGCGTGCTTCGGTCCCACCGCACCCGTACCGCGGAGAACTCCGCCGCCTACCTGCTCGGGCACCTGCGCCCCGGCCTGAGGCTGCTGGACATCGGCAGCGGCCCGGGCACCATCACCGCCGGCCTGGCCGAGCGGATCGCCCCCGGCCAGCTCACCGCCCTCGAGACGGCCGAGGCGGTGCTGGCCACCACCCGGGCGGAGATCGAGCGCCGCGGGGCGCACACGGCGCGCTACCTCGTCGGCGACGTCCACCACCTGGACCTGGCGTCGGACTCCTTCGACGTCGTGCACGCCCATCAGGTACTGCAGCATCTGAGCGACCCGGTGGCGGCACTGCGCGAGATGATGCGCGTCTGCCGTCCCGGCGGGGTCGTCGCCGTCCGCGACGGCGACTACAGCGGCTTCGCCTGGTACCCACGGCTGCCCGGGCTCGACCGCTGGCACACGCTGTACCAGGCGGCCGCCCGGGCCAACGGCGGCGAACCGGACGCGGGCCGCCACCTGCTCGCCTGGGCACACTCCGCCGGCGCTCCCACGGTCACCGTCACCTCGTCGACCTGGTGCTACGCCGACCCCGAGTCGCGGGGGGAGTGGGGCGGCATGTGGGCCGAGCGGATCTCCGGCTCGGCCATCACCGACCAGCTCCTCGACAGCGGCCTGGCCACCCGCGCCGACCTCGACGAGATCGCCGACGCCTGGCGGGAGTGGGCCGCGCACCCCGACGGCTGGATCAGCATCCTGCACGGCGAACTGCTCATCCACCTGCCCGCGGCGCCGTGACGCCCACCGCCCGCCACGGGCGCCGAACCCCCGGCGTCTCGGGGGTCGAGACTGGCAGAGTCGTGTGTTCGACTGACCTGTATTCCCGCGAGCAACCCTGTCGATCGTGACCGAGAGTGGGCGTTGGACTCCATGATCCTCGGTTGGCTTCGGCCCTTGAGGAACACGCGCGCCTCACTACCGTGACCCCCATGATCGAGTCCGAGATGGAGATCAACGAAGATCTGGTCCGTGACTTGCTGCGGGAGCAGCATCCGGACCTGGCCGAGCTGCCCATCCGTGAGGTGGTGGGCGGCTGGGGAAACCAGATGTGGCGCCTCGGGGACGACCTGGCCGTGCGGATGCAGCGGATGGACAAAAGCCCCGATCTACAACTCAAGGAACGCCGCTGGCTGCCGCAGCTGGCCTCACGTCTGCCGCTTCCGATCCCGACTCCGGTGCGCAGCGGGACACCGTCCGAGCGATTCCCGAAGATCTGGACGGTCATGACATGGGTGGAAGGCACGCCCCTGGACCAGGGTTCGATCACCCGCGGCGACCACGCGGCCGACATACTGGCGGCCTTTCTCGCCGCGCTGCATGTGGAGGCGCCCGCCGAGGCGCCGGACGCCGTGGACGTCGGCGCTCACCCCAAGCAGTGCACAGGGGGGTTCGAGCACTTCCTGCGGTCCGTGGACCTCGGCGGCTTCACCGAGGACGACATCCGGGCTGTGTGGGACGACGCGGTGGCGGCCTCCGAGTGGCAGGGCCCACGGGTGTGGGTGCACGGTGACCTGCATCCCGCGAACGTCGTCATCGCGGATGGCACGCTGGCGGGCATCGTCGACTTCGGTGCGGTCGTCGCCGGCGATCCGGCGTGGGATCTTGCGGCCGCCTGGCTGCTGCTCCCCGCGGGAGGCGCCTCGCGGTTCTTCGGCAGCTACGCGCAGGCGGACGAGGCGACGGTGCGACGGGCGCGCGGGCTGGCCGCGATGAAGAGTCTGTTCTTGATGCTGATGGGCCAGAACGGGGACCGTGGCCTGTCCGGCGGCAAGCCGCACTGGGGGCCCGCAGGCCGGTCGGCACTCGATCGTGTCCTGAAGGGCCTTTGACACCAGCGTAGATCGGTGATCTAGCTCTTCGGTGATCGATCTGCTGGTTGGCGGACCATCGGATGCCACGGTGTGATGATCGTGGTGTGCTTGTTCGTCCGGCTGGCGTCGGTGATGTTGAGCGGGTCGCCGAGGTGCATGTGCTGTCCTGGCAGGTTGGCTATCGGGGGCTGTTGGCACAGTCGCTGCTCGACGGGCTGCGTCCGGCGCAGCGGGTGCCGCGGTGGACGGCGGCCGTGCGGCAGGCGGCGTGGCCGGCCCGGGGTGTTCTGGTCGCCGACGACGCCGGTGAGGTGGTCGGCTTCGCGTCCCTGTATCCCACCGAGGACCTCGACCAG
Source organism: Frankia sp. RB5 (assembly GCF_059816245.1). NCBI lineage: Bacteria > Bacillati > Actinomycetota > Actinomycetes > Frankiales > Frankiaceae > Frankia > Frankia sp. RB5. Next base: position 5,751 of record NZ_JCBATA010000034.1, on the reverse strand, counting down.
GATCCCACCAGGGTGGGCGAGGTCGCCTCGTTCTACGTGCTCCCGGCCGTGTGGGGGCGGGGTGTTGGAGGTCAGCTGATGGCGGCGGCGGTGCGCACGTTCGGCGTGGCCGGCTTCGCGTCAGCGACGTTGTGGGTCCTGGAGAGCAACGCCCGCGCGAGCCGTTTCTACTCTCGGCTGGGCTGGGAACCGGATGGTCGCACCAGGGACGAACGCGTGGGCGGGTTCATGGTGCGTGATGTGCGGTACCGGCGGACGCTCGGCTGATCTGCGCGTCGATGAGGGCGGCGTTCGCCGCCGTGTGGGTCTCGGCCTTCTGGTCCACGTGCGAGCGCCGCCCGCGGGTGAGCACCTCGTCGAGGTCTCCACGTCCTCGCCGCCAACACCGGCGAGGATCACCCCTCTCTCCCATCAAGATAATCAACGCTGTTGACGACGTCTTACCGCACAAGATCAAAAAAGACCAAACACCGAGCACCCGGGGGAGCGGGCGCAGCTTGATCATCTTAGGTCTGGCTGGTGGGCCGGCTCGCGCGGTTCCACACCGCCGCGCGCAATGCCCGCGGCCGAATGTCGACGGGCCCGGCACATCCGCGCCGGGCCGGAGGCGTGATGGCGGTAGTCCACGTCGTTGACGACACCAACTATCATGATCACTAAATGAAGATCACAAACCTGCACCCGGGCACCGACCCGCCTTCTGGATCACGGTCGACGACGATCTCGCGAGCATGACCGGCCGGATCTGATGTGGACATCGGATCCGGCCGCCTCCGACCCGGCTTACTTTACATAATGTGCATTATCGGCGCGGTGGGAGAGTGGGGTTGAGCGCGTCGATGTGTCGTGGTTCGTCGGAGTCGACGCTGGTCACGGCCTGGGAGGTCGACCTCGCCCGGATGGGCGCGGGGATCACAACTGCGTGCCCGGCCCGGGTGCTCGAGGGGGTGATGCGGCGAGGGGTTGGTGGGTGGCGGGGCTGGTGCAGCCGTGTTCCCAGGGCAGGCGGCCGGTGGGGTCGCTCCAGATGACCTGGTAGGCGGGGACGGGTGGGCCGTCGGGGTGCTGGTAGGTGCTGTTGGCGTCGAGGAGGAGCTCGTCGCTGGCGTGGGGCGGGAGGGTGAGCAGGTAGTGGCGTTGGGGTGGTGTGTGCGCGGGGAGGGGGGTGTGGGGTGGTGGTGGGTCGCCGGCGCGGATGCGGTCGCCGAGGTGGTTGAGCAGGGTGGCGGCGTGGGTGGGCGGCAGGCCGGCGATCATGAGTTCGGGGTGGTGGAGGGCGGTGAGGCCGATGGTGTAGGCGTAGTCGGGTTCGTCATGGGTGGGTTCGGCGAGGACGGCGCGGATGGCCCAGCCGCGTCGCGCGATGGTGCGGCGGATCCAGGCGTTGTCCTGGTCGGTCCAGGTCTGGAGGTCCATCGGGGCTTCTCCCGGGCGTGGTGGTGGGTTGCCCGGGAGAGGCTATGGGTGGGCACCGACAGTTTTGGGGTGCCGCTTCGGGTCGGTCCGCTCCCCCATGGCAGCTGGTTGGGCGCGGCGGGCCAGCCGGTGTGGGCTACCGGCGCCGCGCCTGTCCTACGGCGGCCCGGTAGCTTCCACGCGGGGCGGTCAGGGGGTGGTGTCGAGGTCGAGGGCGAGGCTGTTCATGCAGTAGCGCTGGCCGGTGGGGGCGGGTCCGTCGTCGAAGACGTGGCCGAGGTGGCTGCCGCAGCGGGCGCAGCGGACTTCGGTGCGGGTCGTGCCGTGGGAGGTGTCCTCGACGAGTTCGACGGCGTCGGTGTCGGTGGGCTGGTAGAAGCTGGGCCAGCCGGAGCCGGAGTCGTACTTGGTGTCGGAGGTGAACAGGGGGGCGCGGCAGGCGCCGCAGCGGTAGAGGCCGGTTTCCTTGTTGTAGGTGTAGGCGCCGGTGAAGGGGCGTTCGGTGGCGGCCTGGCGCAGGATGGCGTATCGGTCGGGGGTGAGCTCGGCGCGCCACTGCTCGTCGGTCTTGGTGACCTTGCCGGGGGTGAGCTCGGCGCGCCACTGCTCGTCGGTCTTGGTGACCTTGCCGGGGGTGTGGTCGGCGTGGGTCATGGCGTGGTGTCCTTTCGGTGGGGTGTCGCCGCGGGTGTTTCCCGGTGGCGTGGCCCGGTGTCAGGTGTTGCGGTGGTGTGACCGGCGGGCTGTGGCTTGTCGGGTGGTGGGGGTTCGGGTGGGTCACTCCCCCGCGGTGTCGCGGGGGCGGGTGAGTAGGGGTGTGGCGGCGGCCGCGCCACCGAGGGCGGCGGTGGCCATGGCGGTGCCGAGGGCGGGTGGGAGGTGGCCGCGGGCGGTGGAGGTCGCGAAGACGGAAACGTCGGCGGCGTCGGCGAGCATTCCGGCCCAGAGCCAGGTGTGGGTGTCGCGGCCGGTGGCCTGGGCGGTGAGCAGGCCGGCGCCGAGGGCGAGGTCGCGGATGCCGGCGAGGCGGGCGACCCAGGCGAGGTGGGTGGCGGTGACGCGGTCGGCGCCGGTGAGGCGCAGCGTGTCGACGGCGCGGGTGAGGATGAGGACGCCGACGGCGCAGCGGGTGAGGCCGAGGGTGGTGGTGTGCAGGGTGCGGCGGCTGCGGGTGGGGCGCGGGCGCGCTGTGTTCATGATTGTGTTAGGGGTCCTTCCGGGGCGGGAACGTCTCGGCTGGCCAGAACGTTGTCGAGGGGTAGTTGCACACGACTCGACGCTCGGAGGAGTTATATGGGCGAGCGCATCCTGCGGGGAAGCCGTCTCGGTGCGGTGTCCTACGAGACTGACCGCAGTACCGAGCTTGCCCCACGGCAGTCGGCGTCCTACGACTGCCCCAACGGGCACCAGTTCACGATGCCCTTCGCCGCGGAGGCGGAGGTGCCGTCGGTGTGGGAGTGCCGGGTGTGTGGTGGGGCGTCGGTGATCGTGGATGGTGAGCGGCCGGAGCCGAAGAAGGCGAAGCCGCCGCGGACGCACTGGGACATGCTGATGGAGCGCCGGACCACCGATGATCTGGAGGAGGTTCTGGCGGAGCGGCTGGCGGTGCTGCGGGGCACTGGTGAGGGGCGTCGTAGCGCCTGAGGGTCGGTAGCGTCTGAGGTGTATCGCGGCCGGGTGGCCGCGGGCGGTGAGGGTCGGGCACGGGTGGTTGTGCGTGCCCGACCCTTTGGCGTGCCCGCGGGTGGGGTGTCGCCGGGCGGGTGTCAGCGGCCGTTGCCGGTGGTGAGGGTGCTGGGCTGGTCGGCGCTGGGGGCGGGTTGGCTGGTGGTGGCGCCGTTTGTGGTGGCGCTCGCGTTGGTGCTGGTGGGGCGGGGGGTGGGGGTGCGGCGGCGGTGGGTGGCGGCCCACAGGGCGACGCGCCAGAAGGCTTCGGCGACGATGGCGTTGCTCATCTTGGAGGTGCCGCGTTCGCGTTCGACGAAGGTGATGGGTACTTCGGTGACGCGGAAGCCGGAGCGCCAGGCCTGCCAGGCGAGGTCGACCTGGAAGCAGTAGCCCTGGGAGGCGATGCGGGCCAGGTCGCGGTCGCGCAGGACGTCGGCGCGGTAGGCGCGGTAGCCGGCGGTGGCGTCGCGCAGCGGTATGCCGAGGGCGGCGCGGACGTAGAGGTTGGCGCCGCGGGAGAGCAGCAGGCGGCGCCGGGGCCAGTTGCGGACCTCTCCCCCGGGTACCCAGCGGGCGCCGATGGCGAGGTCGGCGTGGTCGAGGGCGGCGAGCAGGCGGGGTAGCTGTTCGGGCTGGTGGGAGCCGTCGGCGTCCATTTCGACGATGACGTCGTAGCCGTGGTTGAGGGCCCAGGTGAAGCCGGCGACGTAGGCGGTGCCGAGTCCGTTCTTGCCGGTGCGGTGCAGGACGTGGATCTGCTTGTCGTGTTCGGCGAGGTCGTCGGCGATCTTCCCGGTGCCGTCGGGGCTCGCGTCGTCGATGACGAGCAGGTCGACCGTCGGGTTCGCCGCGCGCAGGCGGCGGGCGGTGTCCGGGAGGTTGTCCCGCTCGTTGTAGGTGGGGACGCAGACGACGACGCGGTGGAGATCCACGCGGTTCCTTTCCTGATCGGGGCCCTGGTCCGTCTGTCCGGCCCGGTGGGCGGCACGGGTCGTGTCGTCGGTGCGGGTTCGGCGGCGGATCACTCCCGCCATCATGGCGGCTAGGCCGAGTGCGATCAGCACCGCCTCGGGGAGGTCGCCGGCGCGGTCGGCGAGGGTGCGGCTGGTGCGCAGGGGAAGGGTGGCGGTGAGGATGCCGGGTTCGTAGAGGCCGGTGGTGGCGAGCATGGTGCCGTCGGGGGCGATGAGGGCGCTCTGGCCGCTGGTGGAGACCTGGATGGTGGCGCGGCCGTGTTCGACGGCGCGCAGGCGGCTCATGGCGAGTTGTTGCTGGCTTTCGCCCTTGCGGCCGAAGGAGGCGTTGTTGGTCTGGATGACGAGGAGTTCGGCGCCGTGGTCGACGGTGTCGCGGACGAGGCTGTCGTAGGCGACTTCGAAGCAGATGACGTCGCCGATGGTGGTGCCGGCGGTGTGCAGGGCGCCGACGGTGGTGCCGTGGACGAAGTCGCTGGGCATGTCCTCGGCGAAGCGGCTGATGAGTGTGGTGAGCAGGGCGCGGCCGGGGAGGTATTCGGCGAAGGGGACGGGGTGGCGTTTGACGTACATCTGGCCGGTGAAGCCGTCGGCGGTCCAGATCATGCCGGCGTTGCGGACGTGGCCGGGGCCGGGTCCGTCGAGGACGGCGCCGACGAGCAGGGGTGCGCCGGCGGTGCGGGCGGCGTCGCGCAGGGCGGTGGCGACGGTGGGGTCGGTGAGGGGGTCGAGGTCGGAGGAGTTCTCCGGCCACAGGACGAGGTCGGGGGCCCGGCGGCGGCCGGCGTGGACGTCGGCGGCGAGGCGGCGGGTCTGGGTGAGGTGGTTGGTGGTGACCTGGAAGGCGCGTCCGAGGGCGTGGATGCCGCCGTCGGCGGGGACGTTGCCCTGGATGGCGGCGATGGTGCGGGTGCCGTGTTCGGCGCCGGTGGGCAGGGGGACGAGCAGGCCGGTCAGGGTGAGGGCGGTGGCGCTGAGCAGGGGTGTGGCGATGCGGCGGGTCTGGGTGGCGCGGCGTGGTGGGCGGGCGGTGGTGTCGGTGTCTGTCGTGGTGTCGGGGCGGGTGCGGCGGGTGGCGGTGAGGGTGCGCGCGGCGCTGGTGGTGTGCAGGGCGGCCAGGGCGAGCAGGGCGCCGAGGATGGCGACGACGGCGGTGAGGGTGGGGGCGCCGGCGACGGCGACGAGGGGTGTGAGGGGGCTGTGGGACTGGGTGAAGGCGAGGCGTCCCCAGGGGAAGCCGCCGAAGGGTGCGCGGTCGCGGAGTGCTTCCTGGGCGGTCCAGACGCAGCCGGTCCACAGCCAGGGTGCGGGCAGGCGCCAGGCGAGGGTGGTGGCGGGGGCGACGAGGGCGAGGATGGCGGCTTCGGCGAGGGCGAGGACGATCCAGGCGTCGGCGCCGACGAAGGAGACGAAGCGCAGCAGGGGGAGGAAGAACGCGAGGCCGAACAGGAGGCCGAGGGCGTAGGAGGCGCGGGGGCGCCGGCCGCGGACGGTGAGGGTGAGCAGGGTGATGGCGAGCGGTGCGAGGGGCCAGGCGCCGACGGGTGGGGTGGCGAGGTAGAGCAGTGCGCCGGCGGCGAGGGCGGTCAGGGCGGGTGGGGTGCGTCGGCGCAGGGTGGCGCGGCGTCGTGTGCGGCGGGTGGCCCGCTCCCCCGCCGTTGCGATGTCGGTCGTGTCGTCGGTGGAGATCGGA
>NZ_JCBATA010000033.1:0-79911 GCF_059816245.1 Frankia sp. RB5 | reverse complement strand
CCACCACCAGCTCCTCACCCACCTCACCCACCACGACCCCGACGCCGCCGAAACCCTCTGGCGCCACCACCTCACCACCACCCCCCACACCCCCCACCACCCCACCACCCCCCTCGACCTGCTCAGCCTGTCCGGCGGCTAAGCGGCGGCACCGCGAGATCCCTGTACGCTCGCCCGCATGGGATCTGGGCGGGTTCGGGTGCGGTTCGCGCCGTCTCCCACGGGCATCTTCCACGTGGGTGGGGCGCGGTCGGCGCTGTTCAACTGGCTGGTGGCGCTGCGCGCGGGCGGCGATTTCGTGCTACGGGTCGAGGACACCGACGCCTCCCGCAACCGGCCCGAGTGGACCGACGGGATCATCAGCGCGCTGGACTGGCTCGGCATCAGCCCCGGTCGGTACGAGGGCCCGGTGTTCCAGTCGTCGCGGGACGCGTCGCACCGGGCCGCGGCGGTCCGCCTGCACGAGGCGGGCCAGGCCTACTTCTGCGACTGCACCCGGGAGGCGCTGGCCGAGCGCACCGGCAACGCCCAGCGCGGCTACGACGGGCACTGCCGCGAGCGCGGCCTGACCGCGGGCCCCGGCCGGGCGCTGCGTTTTCGCACCCCCGACGACGGCGTGACGACCGTGCGCGACCTGATCCGCGGCGAGCCGACGTTTCCCAACGACACGCTCGAGGACTTCGTCGTGGCGCGGGCGGACGGCTCGGCGGTGTTCCTGCTCGCCAACGTCGTCGACGACCTCGAGATGGGCATCACGCACGTCATCCGAGGTGAGGAGCACCTGCCGAACACGCCCAAGCAGCAGCTGCTGTGGGCGGCGCTCGGCGCGTCCGAGCCGCCGGTGTGGGCGCATGTGCCCGTCATCGTCAACGAGAAGCGGCAGAAGCTGTCCAAGCGCCGGGACAAGGTCGCCCTGGAGTCCTACCGGGACGAGGGCTACCTGCCGGCCGCGATGAAGAACTACCTGATGCTGCTCGGCTGGGCGCCGCCCGGCGAGGAGGAGATCGTCCCCTGGGAGACGATCGAGGCCGCGTTCGACCTCGCCGACGTGAAGCCCTCGCCGGCGTTCTTCGACGAGAAGAAGCTGCGCGCGTTCAACGGCGAGTACATCCGGGCGCTCGGCACCGCGGAGTTCACCGAGGCGGCGCGGCCCTGGCTGGTCGGCACGGCCGCACCCTGGCCGGCGGACGCCTTCGACGAGGGCGTGTTCGCCGCCGTCGCGGGCCTCGCGCAGTCCCGGCTGTCGGTGCTGTCCGAGATCGTGCCGATGGTCGACTTCCTGTTCCTGGCCGAGCCACCCGAGGACGACGCCGCCTGGGCCAAGGCGATGAAGGGTCCCGCGGCGGAGCTGCTCGCCGACGTCCACGACCTGTTCGGCAAGGTCGAGTGGGATGCCGAGACGTTGAAGCAGACCCTGACCGAGGCCGGCGAGCGCCACGGCCTGAAGCTGTCGAAGGCGCAGGCGCCGGTGCGGGTGGCGGTCACCGGGCGGACCGTCGGGCTTCCCCTGTTCGAGTCCCTGGTCGTCCTCGGCCGGGAGGCGACCCGGCGGCGGCTGGCCGCCGCACGCGACCGCCTCACCACGGCCTGACGCTGCGGTCATCGGACCCGCCCGGGCATCGACGGCCAGGCCAGGAGCTCGGGCCGGGATGCCCGGACCGGGCCCGACCCGTGGCTCGGGGAGCGGACACCACCACCACGGGCAGCCGAGGCGCGGGGCAGGCCGCGCCTGTGCCGAGGGTACCTCCGGACGAATGAGCCCGGGCCGCGGCTGGGACGGGCCGCGACCCGGGCTGGGGAGACCCACCAGAGGTCGGGGTTACCTCCGCCGGGTGAAGCTCGGGGTGTGACAGTGACAAGCACATCGTGCGGGGCCTAAAGGATTCTTAAGATCAGTGAAAGACAACCTGTGATCCGTGGATCGGCCCCGCCTCGCGGCTTCGGGGAAGCCCGCGGCTCAGGGTTCGTCGAAGCCGCGGTCGGCGGCGCCGCGGGGGACGCGCTGCCGGGGGCTCAGCGCCGCCCACTCGTCGGCGAAGTCGGCGAGGGGCTGGACGAGGCCCAGCAGGCGCCGGCCGTGCGCGGTGAGGCGGTACTCACCCACCTCGTCGACCTCGGCCATGCCGGCCTCGCGCAGTTCGCGCAGCCGCTGGGTCAGCTGCGCCTCGGGGGCGTCCAGCCGGGCCTGCAGCGCGCGGAAGGACAGCGACCCGGCCCGCAGCTGCCAGTAGGCGCCGAGGGCGAAACGCCGGCCGAGCAGGTCCACGAGGGCCGCCAGGGCGGGTGGCGCACCCCCCGCGGGCCCCGCCGCCGCGCCGCCCCGCCCCGGCCGGCGGGCGGCACCGCGCCGATCAGCACCACTCAACAGAGCAACACCGCTTCATCACGCGCATCCCACACATCGACGCCCACCCGACCGTCGCGACCCGGCCCCGGCGGCCCGCTCAGTGGGCGCCGACCGAGCTCACACCGTTCGAACTGTGGTGCGCCCCCGGACGGAACGGCCGCGACCGGGACTCCTCCGCCTCGGCCCCCAGCAGCCCGCGCACGCGCTGGTACACCGTCCCAGCCTGGGCGGACACGAGGCCGGCGGCGCTCTGGACCTCCGGGCGCTCGCGGACGTCCCGCAGCTGACGCATGATCGTGTCGTAGTGCTCACGCCCCGCGCGGGCGCCCAGGACGTACCCGAGGCCGAGAGCGATGACGACACTGGGCCTGATGTGCATGGTGCCTCCCAGGAGTCCAAGGAACCTGCCGGCGGACGACTCCCCGCCGGTTGGCGTTGTGCCGCCGCGTTGATTCCTACCCCACGTCCATGTCGGCCCGAACCTCAGGTAGGCTGACGGAGGTCAGATGCTCGGCGCACGACACACGCTCGAGACATGCGATCCCGCGTAGCTCAATTGGCAGAGCAGCCGGCTGTTAACCGGCAGGTTATAGGTTCGAGTCCTATCGCGGGAGCCCGACCAGCACGTTTGCATGATCCACCTCCCTGCTCCGCCACTGGATCCTGCGCGGCTGACGCTCAGTCACCACCGAAAGCGCGACAGAGCCGAAATCGGATCGAAACCCTGGCCGGCCGGATCTGAGGGGGCTCTGGCGCAGCAATGGGCTGAGGCTACCCACAGCTCGCGGCTTGCGGGGTCCAACGAGACGGGGCCCATGCGAGCTCGTGCGACCGGCCGCCGAGACGCGACCGGCGCACGGGCTCCCGCAGATCCCAACCGCACTGTCACGGCTTTCGGATCAGACGACTTCACAGGGTCAACGCGATCGCGGTGCGGGCGGCCCGGTCGAACGGCTCCAGCGTGCCGGCGGCGCGGCACAGGACGTGCGCACCCTCCAGCAGCATGATCAGCGTGGTGGCGAGATCGGCGGCCTCGGTGGGCGACAGCCCGGCGGACACCAGCAGGCCGGCCAGGACCTCGCCCCACGAGGCGAAGATCCGGGCCGCGACGCGCACCAGGCCCTCGCCACCACTGTCGCCGCCACTGTCGTCGGCGGCGCCGACGGTGATCGCCGCGATCGCGCAGCCGCCGCCGGTCGTCGAGGCGGCGAGGACCGGTCGGATGGCGGCGAAGAACGCCGTCACCAGGGTGCGCGGGTCGTCCACGGGCAGGGTGGCCAGGCTGGCGCGGACCTGTTCCCCGTTGCGCTCGGCGGCCTCGGCGACGAGCTGTGCCTTGCCTCCCGGGAAGTGGTGGTAGATCGCGCCGCGGGCCGCGCCGCTGTCGCGAAGGATTCCGGTGAACGACATGCCGGCGACGCCGTGGCGCCGCAACGCCTCGATCGTGGCGTCGACCATGCGACCACGGGTGTCGACCACGAGCCGATCCCCTTTCTGCCGCGAACCTTGACTAGTACGGCCATCCTAGTGCACTGTCGCTCTAGTACGTACGTCCTAGCGATTCCGCCATCAGGCGAGTCGCCGTCCAAGCGGAGGTCTGCGCATGCCCATCACCGTCACCGCGCCGCGGGGTCAGCTCACCGAGGCGGGCCGCGGGGAGATCCTGCCCCGGTTGACGGCGGCGCTCGCCGAGGTCAGCGGCGCTCCTGGCAACGCCTTCCTGACCGGAATCATCGGCGGCACCGTCCATGTCCTGGATCCGCGGGACGTCTATGCTGGCGGCGTCCCCCGCCGGGTCGTCATGGTGGAGCTCAAGCTGCCGAACATCGGCCTGCCGGACCCGGCGGCCCGCGCGGCGTTCATCGCCGCGGCGACCGACATCGTCGACACGCTCACCGTCGACGAACACCGCAACGAGGACACGTGGGTCAACATCATCAACGCGCCCGACGGAGGCTGGGGCCTCGGCGGCGTCGCGTACACCGGCGAGGCCCTCGTCCAGGCGCTCTCCGACGCCGCGACGGAGCCCGCCGCGCGCTGAGAAGACGACGCGAGCCCGCGCGACCGGCCGCCGGGACGCGACCGGCGCACGGGCTCCCGGGTCAGCTGCCGCTGGTCACCTTGGCCAGCGTCGGCCTGAGCTGGTCGAGCTGCCACGGGATGTTGAGGATGGTCGGGTTGTTCACGGCGCCGGCGGTGAACGCGTCGACCTGGAGCGCCCGGCCGGCCTTGACCGCCGGGATCTCGGTGAACAGCTTGTTCCCGTTCATCTCGGTCCTCAGGTCCGGGGTGGCGAAGCCGATGAGCAGGAAGTCGGCGTCCAGCGCGTTGAGCTTCTCCATGCTCAGCGAACGGTCGACCACGTTGGCGGCGACGCCGGGGGCGAGTTTCATGCCGAGGTCGGAGTAGAGCTGCACGGAGACGGTCTTCGGGTCGTCGATGACGGCCAGGCCGCCGGCCTCGTAGTAGAAGGAGTAGCTGAACGTCCTGCCGGCGAGACCCGGCAGGCCGCTCTTCGTCTGGTCGATGACCTGCTGGGTGGCGGCGATCGCCTTCTGGACGTCGGCGTCGCGGCCGATCGCCTTGCCGATGATGGTGCTGTTCTCCTGCCAGGTCGCGATGCCGGCGTCCTCGGTGTAGCCGACGGTGGGCGCGATCTTCGAGAGCCGGTCGTAGTAGTCGGCCAGGCTGTAGAAGTTCGTGGCGAGGATCAGGTCGGGACGCAGCGCGGCGATCTGCTCGAGGTTCAGGTCGCCGGCGGTGTCGAGCGCGGTGCTCTTCGACAGGTCGATCTTGCCCTGCAGCCAGGGGAAGACGCCATCGGGCTTGTACTCGTTCTTCGCGTAGGCGATCGGCGTGATGCCCACCGTCGCGAGCGTGTCCTCCTCATAGCTGAGCGCGATGATTCGCTTCGGCTGAGCGGGGACGACCGTGGTACCGAACTTGTTCTTCAGGGTGACCGGGAAGCTGCCGCTCGTAGCGGTGGTGCCTGCCGACGCCGTCCCGCCGTCTCCGTCGCTGCCGCAGCCGGCCGCGGCGACCAGCGCCGCGACGGCCAGGAACATCGCGACGAGGAATCTCAGTCTCTTTCGCACTGCTAACTCGTTTCATGATCGGTCGCGGCGCCCCGGGGCCCGCGGTGACAGGTGTGCGAACGGAATTCGGCGGGTCAGGGACCGGTCGGCGCCGTCAGCGCCCGGCGGTCGATCTTTCCGCCGGCGGTGACGGGCAGCGTGTCGAGCACCGTGACGGCGCTCGGCACCATGTACGGGGGCAGCAGGTCCGCGCACCAGGCCAGCAGCTCGTCCGCCAGCGACCCCGGCGCGGCGGCGGGCTCGCCCGCGTCGGGGACGGCGAAGGCGAGCAGGCGGGGCGCGGCGGCGTCGCGGGAGACCACCACCGCCGCGCGGCGCACCCGCGGGTGGGTGGCCAGCGCCGCCTCCACCTCCTCCAGCTCGAGGCGCATCCCGCGGATCTTGACCTGGTTGTCGGCGCGGCCCACGAACTCCAGCCAGCCGGCGCTGTTCCAGCGGACGAGGTCCCCCGTCCGGTACATCCGTGCGCCGCCGCCGGCGAAGGGATCCGCGACGAACCGGGCGGCGGTCAGCGCCGCCGCGTGGACGTAGCCGCGTCCCAGCAGGAAGCCGGCCGCGTACAGCTCGCCGACCGAGCCGTCGGCCACCGGCGTCAGCGTGTCGTCGAGGACGTGCAACTGGGTGTGCGGGTTGGGCCGCCCGATGGAGGTGGCGAGCCGCTCGGTGCCGTCGCGGTAGATGACGTGCGAGACGCCGATGGTCGTCTCGGCGGGCCCGTAGCCGTGGTAGAGCACGGTGTCGAGCTGGGCACGGAAGCGGGCGAACAGCGCGGGGGTGAGCACCTCCCCGCCGCACCAGACGTGGCGCAGTGACGCGAGCTCCTCGGTCCCCTCGGCGGCCTCCAGCAGGATGTCGAGCATCGACGCGACGAGGTAGACGAAGGTGATCCGCTCCTGCGCGATGAGGTCGAGCAGGTAGCCGGGGTCGAGCTCGCCCTCGGGCTCGGCGACGACGACCCGCCCGCCACAGACCAGCGGCAGCAGGATCTCGTTGACGGAGATGTCGAACGACAGCGGCGCCTTGAACAGCGACGCGTCGTCCGCCCCGCAGTGGAACAGGTCGTCGACCTGCCAGCGCAGCCGCTCCGCGATCGCCTCGTGGCGGATCATCGCCCCCTTGGGGGCTCCGGTCGAGCCGGAGGTGAACATGACGTAGGCCAGGCCGTCGCCGGGGATCGGCAGGTCGAGCGGTGTGGGCGACTCGCCACCCCAGGCCCACGCGGCGAGGTCGACCGGAACGGCGGGCACCCCGTCCGCGTGCCCGTCCGCACCGGCCGACGCGTCAACGCCGGTGATCACCAGCCGCGCCCGCGCGCCGCTGAGCACCTGGCGGCGGCGCTGCTCGGGCCAGGCGGGCTCGACCGGGACGAACGCCCCGCCGGCGACCATGACGGCGAGCACCGAGACGACCATCTCCGCGGAGCGGACCAGCCGGATGCCGACGACGCCCTCCGGCCCGAGACCGCGGGCCCGCAGCGCCCGGGCCAGCTGGAACACCCGGGCGCCGAGCTCGGCGTAGGTCAGGTGCCCCGCGGGGGCGACGACGGCGGCGGCGTGCGGCGTGGCCCGCACCTGGGCGGTGAACAGCTCGACGACGGTGCTCGTCGAACCGGGCGCGCTGTAGTCGTTGACGTCCTCGAGGGTCAGCGCCCCATCAGGCGGGGCCGTCGGCGGCGCGGCGCTGTCGACACGCACGTTCACAGAGCGAGTCCCCCCTGATGGCGGTGGTGCTGGGCCGGCGTTGACGGACGGGTGGATCGAGGCGCCGGCAACGTATCAAGTTAGGTTTACTTGCGCAAGGCAAGCCTAACCTAACTACCTGCGGAAACCGGTCGAATCAGAACCTGCGGTACATCTCGTCCGGGATGATCGGCTGGTGGTACGTGCACGAGCCGGACAGCACGGTGGAGCCGTGCAGCCGTGACTTCGGGATGAGGATCCTGTCGCCGTCGCGCAGCGAGATCCTGTGCGTGACGTTGTTCCAGAAGTGCATGTCACCGGTCTCGATCATGACGAGCCGGTGCTCGTCATGGACGTGCGTCGTCGACGTCTCGTCGCAGGACTCGACGAACGTGTCCAGGTCGACCTCGATCCGCTCGTCGGTGAGGTAGGCGTTGATGGCCTCGGCCTTGGCCTTGTGCTCGTCGATGGCGTCCGCCCAGGCGAGCTGCGCGGCGAGGTCGCGGTCGTGCAGGCGGGCGAGGTGCGCGGCGTCGGCGAAGCCGGCGTGGAAGGCGTCGAGCGCCGCGTCGCCACCGTGCTCGGCGAGCGGGACGAGCAGCGCCCCGGCCAGGTCGTCGAGCGCGGCGGGTGTCACCGGCGGCGGCGCGCCCGGGCCGTCCGGCGCGAACAGGGCCGGGCGCTCCCCCAGGCCGTCCTCGACCGCGTCCGCCCAGGCCCCGGCGACGGCCGCGTCATGCAGGCGCTGGTGAACGAACGCGCCGAGCAGCTCGGCGTGCCTGCCGGGCGCGCGGGAGAGCTGGTGCAGATGGTTGCCGCGGGCCAGCGAGGTGTTGAGGTAGAGCTGCCAGTAGGCGCCGACGGTGCTGGTCAGCCCGCCGCCGGCGAGCAGCGCCCGCCAGTCGGCGGCGCCGGCCACCCAGCGCCGGTAGTCGTCGAGCAGCAGGGCGCGGGCGCCGGGCAGGGCGAGGTCGTACTCGCCGAGCGACGCGCGGGCGATCGCCGTGCGTGCCGCGGGCAGGTAGGCCGACAGCTGCAGCAGCGCGAACGTCGTCGCCTCGCGCCGGTCCCGGGTGCCGCGCAGCACCGCGAACACGTCGCCCGGGGCGTCCCGCAGCTCCTCCCAGTAGCCGCGCAGCGTGGCGAGCAGCCCGCCGGGCGTCGCGTCCGGCAGGGCCCGGCGCTCGCCGGCCAGGAAGCCGAACAGGTGGTTCTCGAGGACGGGCTGGGCGAGCGCGCCGCGCAGCCGGTTGTCCGGGGAGTGGAAGTCGGCGGCGTCGCGCTCGGCCGCCGCGTTGCGCGCCGGCGGCAGGTGGTGCAGGTCCGCGTCGTAGATGTTGCGCAGCATCCGGTGCCCGAGCAGACCGGACAGCGTCAGCGCGTCGGCGGCGGGCAGCGGGGTGGCGTAGTCGAGCCAGCCCAGGTCCGCCGGACGCACCGGTCGCCGGTACGGGTTGTCCTCGGTGGTCAGCTCCTCCCATTCGGCGGCGCGGAAGGCGGGGTTCGCCGCGAACGCGCGGACCAGCGCGTGCGCGCCCGCGCCCCGCTGCGCCGCCGCCACCTGGCGGACCAGCTCCTCCCCGGCCGGCGGCGGGGGTTCGTGGCTCGCGCCCGCCGGGACGGGACCTGCGTCGGCGGGGTCGTAGGGACGGTCCGGGCTGGTGGGGCCGGCCGGGATCATCGTCGGATCCGCAGTCAACGGCTCCTCCTTCCGCGAGGATGGTGGATGGTTCCGCGGGGGTGGTGACGGCCGCGCTACCCGTGGGCGGCGGACACCGCGGCGGACGAAGCGGCGCCCAGGACGTGGGCGAGGTCCTCGACGGTGGTGTGCGCGTAGAGGTCGCGTAGCCGCACCGGCCGGCCGAGGTGCTCCTCGAGCTGGGCCTGCACCCGGGTGAGCGCCAGCGAGTGCCCGCCGAGGCCGAAGAAGTCGTCACGGGCGCCGACCCGGTCCACGCCCAGCACCCGCGACCAGACCTCGGCGATCCGCCGTTCCAGGCCCGGCGCCGGCTCGATCGGGTCGACGCCGGCGGAGCCGGCCAGCGGCAGCCCCGGAACGTCGACGAACACGCTCGGGACCATGTGCGCGGGCAGCCGTTGCGCCAGCCAGGACCGCAACTGCTGGGGCCCCACCGGCCCGCCGGCCGGCGCTCCCTCGCCGCGCGGCACGCGTACCCAGTAGGCCCGCAGTTCGTCCGGCGTATCCTCGCCGGACGCGAGGGCGACGGCGGCCTGGCGCACACCGGGATGGCGGACCAGCACCTGCTCGATCTCGGCGAGTTCCACCCGGAACCCGCGGATCTTCACCTGGTTGTCGGCCCGGCCGAGGAACTCGATCTCCCCGTCGGCGCGGAAGCGGGCGAGGTCGCCGGTCGCGTACATCCGGGCGCCCGGCGCGGCGGCGAACGGGTCGGGCACGAACCGGTCGGCCGTGCGACGCGGGTCGCCCAGGTAGCCCCGGGCGAGCGGCAGTCCACTGATGTACAGCTCGCCGACGGCCCCGACCGGCACCGGGTTGTACTCGGCGTCGAGCACCCGGACCTGCGTGTTCGGGTTCGGCCGGCCGATCGAGACGCGGCCGGCGGGCCGGTCCGGCGCGAACACCCGGCAGCAGACGCCGATCGTCGCCTCGGCGGGCCCGTAGCCGTGGAACATCCACGCGTTCCAGCGCTCCCGGAAGCGCCGGTACAGCTCGTCGCCGAGGACCTCGCCGCCGCACCAGACGTAGCGCAGCGTCCGCCCGGCCGCCGCCGCGTCCGGATGGTCGAGCAGCATCTCCAGCAGCGACGTCCCGACGTAGCAGAAGGTGACGGACTGCTCGCGGATGATCCGCAGGAGCGGGCCCGGCGCTCCTTCCGCGCCCGGCGGGGCGATCACGAGCCGCGAGCCGGCGACGAGCGGCAGGAAGATCTCGTTGATCGAGACGTCGATGCCCAGCGGCGCCCGCGCCAGCACGGCGTCGTCGCCGGTCAGCCGAAGCAGATCGACCTGCCAGCGCAGCCGGTTGCAGATCGCCTGATGCCGGATCATCACACCCTTGGGCGCCCCCGTCGACCCGGAGGTGTACGTGACGAACGCGAGATTCTCCCCGTCGACGCCGGCGTCCGCGATCCCGCCCGCCGCGGGGGCAGGGCCGCCCGCGGGGCCGTCGGCGACCGGGTGGCCGGTGGCGTCGAGGCGGATCACCGGCGGGGCGCCGGGCAGCTCGGGCACGGTGACGTCCGCGCCGGCGATGATCGTCGCGATCGCCGCGTCGCCGGCCACCTCGGCGGTGCGCCGGGCCGGCCAGGACGGCTCCAGGGGGACGAACGCGCCGCCCGCGCGCAGGACGCCGAGCAGGGCGACGACGAGCGCCGCCGACCGCGGCACGCTGACCCCGACGGTCGCCTCCGGGCCGACTCCGGCCGTGCGCAGCCACCCGGCGACCGCGTCGGCCCGCCGTTCCAGCTCGGCGTAGGTGAGGCTGACGGCCGGCGGCGACGGCTGGCCGGGCGGCGGCGCGGCGGGCAGGGCGACGACCGCGACGGCCTGCGGCGCGCGGCGGGCAGCGTCCGCGACCAGCTCGGTCAGGGAACGGTCGACGAGCGGCTCGACCCGGCCGGTGGACCAGTCGTCGAGGACCTGGCGGCGCTCGGCCGCCGACATCGTGTCGAGCTCGCCGAGCAGGGCGCCGTCGGTGAACTGCTCGGCGAGCCGGGCGAGGCGCCCGGCGAAACGCTCGGCGTCGGCGGCGGTGAACACGGCCGCGTCCACGGTGGCGCTGACCGCGACGGTGTCCCCGTCGTCCTGCACCGCCAGGTCGAGCGGGACGGTGGCGGGACCACCCGGCGGGCGCAGCTCCTCGGTCGCCAGGCCGGCGAACGCGACGCCGCCGAGCAGCGGCTCGTGGTGGCTGAACGTCACGTCCACCAGTCCGCCGCCGAGCGCGCCCGGGCCGCGGCGGCCGCGGGTGGCGCCGGGGCGGCGGGCCCGCGACGGGTCGGCGACGATCGCCCGGCCGGATCCGGGTCCGCTGCCCCGCGCGGCCCGCACCACCTCGTCGAACGGCGCGGCGATCCGGGCCCGCGCCGCCGCGGCGCGCACCCGGATCTCGTCGACGAGCTCGCCGGCCGTGCCCCGGGCATCGACCCGGACACGTACCACCACCAGGGAGCCGAAGTTTCCGGCGACGCCCGCGAACCCGGGCGTCGGCCGGTCGGTGACCGGCAGGCCGAGGGCGATGTCGGCCTCCCCGGTGCTGCGGTGCAGCAGGACGGCGCCGGCGGCGAGCACGACGTCGGCCAGCGAGGTCTCGTGGGCCGCCGCGAAGGCCCGCAGCCGGCGGGTGACGTCGGGCGCCAGCGCCACCCGGGCTCGCGGCGCCGGCTGGTCGGCATCCGGCACGTCGTTGGCACCCGGCACGTCGTTGGCACCCGGCACGTCGTCGGCGCCGCCGCCCGGCGGCGAACCGTCGGGACCCACGCTCGCCAGGGCGGGGGTGAGCAGCGGCGGCAGCGGGGTGAGGACCTGCCGCCACCATGCCACCTGGCGGTCGGCCTCGGCGCGGTGCTCGGCGGTGGCCTCCCGGCGGGCGTGGTCCGCGTACCTCGCGCCCCCGCCGGTGGGTCCGGGCCGCGCGCCGCGGCGGCGGGCCTGGTAGCACGCGGCGAGATCGGTGAACAGGACGCGCCAGCTCGTCTCGTCGGCGGCGACCCGCGCGATCACCAGCTGCAGGACGTGGTCGTCCGGGGCGACACGGACGACCTGGGCACGCAGCGGGATCCCGTCGGTGATGTCGATCGGCTGGCGGCCGAACTCCGCGAGGACCGTCCCCAGCGGGCCGTCCGCCGCCGGAGCCGCCGGATCGACGAGGTCGGCGTCGGTGTCGGCGGCCAGGTCCGGCTCGGAGGGCAGCTCGCGGTGGGCGACGGTCAGCAGGTCGGCGGCCGGCGCGTCGAGCACGCGCGCGGACGGCTCGCCGGTCGTGTCCGCCGGATAGGCGGTGCGCAGGATCTCGTGCCGGTCGAGGAGGTCACGCAGTGCCGCGGTGAGAGCGGCGGCGTCGAGCGCGCCCCGCAACCGGACGCCGGCCGACAGCTGGTGGGCGTGCCCACCGGGAGCGAGCCGGTGCAGGAACCAGAACCGGCGCTGGGCCGACGACAGCGGCTCCGCGAGGGACGAGGTGGAGGCGACGGGCTGGCTCGACACCATCGGCAGGGGTTCCCTTCAGGGTCCGCGGTGGCGCAGACGCGCCGGCCAGCGACGCTGCGTGGGTGGGCGCGGGCATGACGGAGCCACCCGTGGGCCCGCCCAGCGAGCACGCGGCGGAAGCTTAGGTTCGCCTTACTTTAGTATTTGCCGACCGGGCGCGCAAGACCCCGGACGCCGCGTCAGCTCAGCCGGGTGTCGCGGCGGCCGGCTCGCGGTCCAGGATCTCGGCGGGAAGGGCCGCCATCGCGGAACTGGCGGCCCTCACCGTGCCAGCCGGCTCGCCGCCGGCGGCGGCCATCCGCCGGCGCAGGCTGCGCGGGCGCAGGTCGGTCCAGCGCAGTGCGATGCTGTCCAGGCACTCCTCGCGGGTCCCGGTGACGGGCGTGTCGAACCAGCCGAGCGCGTTGCGCCGCCCCAGCGGCCACACCGAGTACTGCTCCTCGGTGTTGACGACCACCTTGAACTCCCGCGCCGCCGCCGGCGCTCCGCGCGCCGCGCCACCGACACCCGCACCGATGTCCGCGCCCGCCGTGGCGTGGAAGGGGCAGCTGCCCGCGACGGTGGCGTCGTCGCGCAGGAAGTACTGCTTCCATTCCCGGTTGGCGGCGTCGCCGTAGGAACCGAGCAGCGGCGTCGAGTCCACCTCGTCCATCCGCCGCAGCCGCTCCCGGATCGTCCGGCGGGCGGCGGCCCCGCGCGCCGTGTACGGCTCCAGGCCCTCGAACACCCAGCGCGGCTGGAAGGTGATGGTGAAGACGGGGCTGCTGCGGCTGCGCAGCCGGCGATGGGCCGGGGTGTTACAGACGACGAAGATCGGGGTGCCGCGGAAACTGAACTCCCAGCCCGGATCGTCGGTCTCGGTCGGGATGTCCGACGGCCACGGATCGCCGTCGCCGTCGTGCAGGTACTGCAGCAGCGACCAGAAGCGCCGCTCGTAGCCGACGATGTCGTCAGGCCGGCCGACCGGCCGCCCGGAATCGGCCGCGCCGGACCCGAAGAACACCACCAGTGACGTGTTGTGCGAGAGCTCCCGGTAGACGGCGAGATAGGTGGCGAGGATATCGGGCAGCGCGGACCACGTGTTCTCGTCGTCGAGGTTCTCGACGAATCCGAACCGCAGCCCGCCCCGGTTTGCCGCGGCCACCGCGAACACGCACGGGAACGGCTCGGCGGTGGACCGCAACGTCCTCATCATGTCCCGGACGCAGGTGGCGCCCCAGGTCGGCATCGGGCCGAGGGTCAGGTCCTGGAACTGCTCGCGAAACGCATCGATCTCGCTGGCCATGTCCACTCCACGGAGTTTCGGTGTGACCCCGAGCGGGGGATCTCGGGGTTTCTCGGCATGCGGCGATGGTCGGGAAGGAGTCGGGCGACGAAAGGAGTCGGGCGGCTACCGGACGGCACCGCCGGCGCCGGTCGGGGGGGTGGATTCCACGCGGGCGGCGCGGGCGGCGAGCGCGCTCAGCGCCCGCGTCCAGGCGGCCGCGAGGTCGCGCACGACGGCCGCGGGCGGGCCGTCCGGACCGCTGCTCCACCGCGCGGTCAGTTCTGGACCGTGCGGGCCGTCGAGCACCCGGACGATCACGCTGAGCCCGAACGGGTCGGGCACGTCGGCGTTCCAGTCCGCGAACAGCTCCTCGTCCTCGGCGGCCACCGACCAGTCCGTCTGTTCGCCCCGGCCCAGTCGGCCCACGTAGTTCAGGTAGACGGTGGGCGTCGGGGCCGCCGCGAGGATCGGGGCGGTGCGCGGGTTGAGGAAGCGCAGCATGCTGAACTCGGTCCCGCCGTCCGGGATCTCGGCCATGAGCGCCCGCACCCGGGCCACCGCCGCGTCGACGCCGCGGTCCGAGTACCCGTCGCCGTCCCGGCCGTCCGCGCCCTCGTCGACCGCGCCGCGTTCCAGCAGGAAGGGGTGGACCTCGGCCAGCCAGCCGACCGTCCGGGACAGGTCCCGGTCCTCGACCACGTACTCCTGCCGGCCATGGGCCTGCACCGCGACGAGAACGCCTCCCGCGCCATCGCCCTCCTGGCGGTCACCCACGGCCAGGCTCAGCGCGGCGAGCAGCAGCTCGTCGACACCGATTCCGAACACGGCGGGCACCGTCGACAGCAGGCCCGCGGCCCGCTCGGGCGGCAGGCTCACCGTGACCGCCGACGACGGGCCGGACTGGCCGGGCAGCCACCGCACGGGCGTCGCCCGGGCCAGCAGATCCTGCCAGAACGGCAGCCGCCGCTCGACGTCCGCGGCACGGGCCCGCTCGTCGAGGCGGCGTGCCCACTCGGCGAACGGGACCGGAACGGGCGTGAGCCGAGCCCGTTCACCGGCCCGCGAGGCGGTGACGGCGGCGGCGAGGTCGTCCAGCACGGTCGGCCACGACACGCCGTCGATCAGCGCGTGGTGGACGAGGAGCAGCAGGCGGCCCGGGCTCGACGCACCCGCGTCGAGCCAGACCGCGCGGATCATCTCGCCGCGGTCCGGGTCCAGCTCGGCGTTCGCCGCGGCGGCCACCCCGGCGAGCAGCGCCAGCCCGCCCGGTCCGGCGAACCCGTCGCCCGCGGCGAGATCGCCGGCGTCAAGCCGGCGCACCAGTCGGGCCGCGTCGACCCCGCCGGGTGGGGCGATCGCCAGCGACCAGGCCGGCCCGCCGTCGGCACCGCCGGACTCCACGCGGACCAGCCGGCCCCGCAACGCGTCGTGCTGGTCGATGACGGCGGACAGGCCCGCGACCATCGTCGCGAGGTCCAGCCCGGCCGGCGTGCGCAGCAGCACCGGCGACGAGAACGACGCGAACGTCAGCCGCCCGCCGTTCATGCCGTGCACCCGCGCCGCCTGCAGTGCCGGCGTCGGTGGGAGGACCGTCTCGGTGGGGCCGGCGGGACTGACGGAACGGGCGGTTGCCGTCTGGGTCGCGGCCTGCCGGCGTGGGCGGACGACGGTGGCCAGGGTCGCGGGGGTGCGGTGGCCGAACAGCAGGCGCGGCGTCACCGTGAACCCGGCGGCGCGGACCCGGGTGATCAGCCGCATCGCGATGATGCTGTCGCCGCCGAGGGTGAAGAAGTCGTCGTCGAGACCCACCTTCTCGACGCCGAGCACCGAGGTGAACGCGGCGATCAGCGTCGCCTCGATCTCGTTCGCGGCCGCCGTGCCGACCTGGTCGGCGGGGGCGGCCGGCGGGGCCGGCGGGGCCGGCTCGGGCCGGTCGCGAGCGGGCCGGGGGACGTGCGCCGGTTCGGGTGCCCGCCCGGCGTCGTCGGTGACGTCGAGCCGGCTGACCGGGATCGCGGGGTCCGCGGCGGCGGCGGCGAGCAGGTGCCGCAGCCGCTCGGCCATCCGCACGACGCTCGACCGGTCGAACAGGTCGTCGCTGTAGGCGATGCCGATGGTCAGGCCGCCGTCTGTCAGGCCGCCGCCTGTCAGGTCACCGTCGGCGGCGGGCCGTTCGACGAAGTCGAAGGACAGGTCGAACTTGGCGCTCGCCCGGCGCACCGGCTCCGGCTCGGCCGTGACGGACGGCAGCGCCAGCTCGTCGCCGGAGTCCGACGCGGCCAGGTAGACGATCATCACCTGGAACAGCGGGTGGCGGCCCGCCGCCCGAGGCGGGTTGACGGCGTCCACGACCCGGTCGAACGGCAGGTCCTGGTGGTCGAAGGCGGCGAGGTCGCTCGCGCGGACCCGGCCGAGCAGCTCGCCGAACGACGGGTCACCCGTCAGGTCGGTGCGCAGGACCAGCGTGTTGAGGAAGAAGCCGACCAGATCGTCGAGGCTGTCGTCGACTCGGCCGGAGATCGGGCTGCCGATCGGGATGTCGTCGCCGGCGCCGAGCCGGTGCAGCAGGGTCGCGACGGCCGCCCGCAGCACCATGAAGAAGCTGGCGTCGTGCGCCCGCCCGACGGCGCGCAGCGCGCTGACGAGGTTGGCGTCGACGGCGAGCTCCACGGCGCCGCCGGCGTGGGTCGGCTCGGCCGGGCGGGGCCGGTCGGTCGGCAGGGTGAGCTCGGCGGGCAGTCCGGCGAGCGCGTGGCGCCAGAACGCGCGCGAGCGGGCGGCGGGGCTCGCCGGGTCGGCCTCGGCACCGAGCAGCTCCCGCTGCCACAGCGTGTAGTCGACGTACTGGACGGGCAGCGGCGCCCAGTCCGGCGTGGTACCCGCCGCCCGCGCCCGGTAGGCGATCGTCAGGTCGCGCGACAGCGGCCGGTCGGAGCCCTCGTCGGCGGCGATGTGGTGCACAAGCAGCTGGACGATGTGCAGCCGCGGCGAGCACCGCACGACGCTGACCCGCAGCGGCACCTCGGCGGCGAGGTCGAACGGGTACGCCGCCGCCCGCGACAGCAGCTCCGCCAGCCGCGGGTCCCGCGGCGGCGGCCCCGCCGGCATGCCGTCCGTCGGCGTCCAGGTGATGACGTCGAAGGGGATCTTCACGTCCGCCGCGTCGAGGACGCGCTGCACCGCGTCGCCGTCGGAGGTGGCGCCAGCGGCTCCGGTGGCGGCGGGGTAGACGGTGCGCAGCGCCTCGTGGCGGGCGACGACGTCGTGCACCGCGGCACGCAGCGCGGCCAGGTCCAGCGGGCCGGTCAGGCGCCAGGTGACCGGAATGTTGTAGGTGGGGCTGGGACCCTCCAGCTGCCCCAGCACCCACAGCCGCCGCTGGGCGTACGACAGCGGCGGGTCCTGCGGGCGGATCACCGGGCGCACCGGCGGACGCGCCGCGGCGGCGGTGTCCATCCGCCAGGCGAGGCCGGCGACCGTAGGCGCCTCGAAGACCGCGCGGGGCGTGATCTCCACCCCGAACGTCGACCGGATCGCCGCGCACAGCCGCATGACCAGCAGCGAGTGGCCACCGAGGGCGAAGAAGTCGTCGTCGCGGCCGACCCGCGCCACCCCGAGCACGGCGGCGAACCGCTCGGCGAGCAGTTCCTCGCGGGTGTCGCGGGGACGCCCGCCGGCGACCGGCGCGGGCCCGGCCGGTTCGGGCAGCGCCGACCGGTCGAGCTTGCCGTTGACGGTGCGCGGCAGCCGCGCCAGCGCCACGATCGCCTGCGGCACCATGTACGCCGGCAGCACCCGGGCCAGGGACGCCCGCGAGGCAGCCACCAGCTCGTCGCCGCCGGGAACCGCGGCAACACCGGGAACCGCGGCACCGGCGGGGCCGTCCGTCGTGGTCGCGTCGGCGCCGTTCGGCACCACGTAGGCGACGAGCTGCAGCGCCGCCGGAGCGTCCGGCCGGAACCAGATCGCTGCCTGGCCGACACCGGGAACCGCCGCCAGTGCCCGCTCGATCTCGCCGAGCTCGACGCGGAAGCCGCGCAGCTTGACCTGGTCGTCCGACCGGCCGGCGAAGGCCAGCGAGCCGTCGGGACGGCGCCGCGCCAGGTCACCGGTGCGGTACATCCGTTCCCCCGGCGCGCCGAACGGGTCGGCGACGAAGCGGGACGCTGTCAGCGCCCCCCGGCCGAGGTACCCGCGGGCAAGGCCGGGTCCGGCGAGGTACAGCTCGCCCGGCACCCCGTCGGCGACGGGCGAGAGCCCCGCGTCCAGCAGGTAGGCACGGGTGTTGGCGATCGGCGCCGCCCAGCCGTCGCCGTGCCAGCCGTAGGCGTCGACGGAGTACTCGGTCGGCCCGTACAGGTCGTGCGTGACCGTCCCGGGTAGCGCGCGCAGGCGTTCCCACAGCGCCGGCGGGGTGGCCTCACCGCCGACGAGCAGCACGGCGGGCCGGTGGCCGTCGGCGCGCAGCAGCCCGTCGGACATCAGCTCCCGCAGGTAGGTCGGGGTCAGGTCGAGCACGTCGAGGCGGGCCCGTTCGACGTGCCGGACGAGGGCGGCCGCGTCGCGGGCGGTCGCCTCGTCGACGACGTGCACCTCGTGCCCGGCGAGCAGCCACAGCAGTGGCTCCCAGGAACCGTCGAAGCTGAACGACGCCGCGTGCAGCACGCGCAGCGGCCCGCCGCCGTCGCCGGCGGCCCGCTCGGCCGGGGCGATGAGGTCGACGGCGTGCGAGGCGAACAGGTTGACCAGGCCGCGGTGCGTGCCGACGACGGCCTTGGGCCGGCCCGTCGACCCCGACGTGTAGATCACGCTGGCCGCGCCCGCCGGATCCGGGCGCCGCCGCGCCTCCCGGCCGGTGGCAGTCGCGCGGTGCTGGTCGTCGAGGTGCTGGTCGTCGAGGTGCTGGTCGTCGAGGTGCTGGTCGTCGAGGTGCTGGTCGTCGAACTGCGCGTCGTCGAGGTGCAGGACGGTGGCGGCGCCGGTGGACGGCAGGCGGGAGGCAAGCGCCCGGGTGGTGACGACGACGGCCGGGGCCGCGTCCGCGAGCAGGAACGCGAGCCGGTCCGCCGGCTGCTCGGTGTCGAGGGGCAGGTAGCCGGCGCCCGCGGCCAGCACGCCGAAGATCGCCGGGACCATGAGCGCGCGCGGCAGGGCGAGCGCGACGAGCGCCTCCGGCCCGGCGCCGTGCCGGGCGAGCAGGTCGGCGACGCGTCCGACCTGACCGGCGAGGTCGCCGAAGCTGGTGCGCCCGCCGGCGGTCACCAGTGCCACCCGGTCGGGATGGGTGGCCACCGCACGGTCGAACAGGTCCACGACGGTGGTCGGGGCGCTGCCGGGCAGGGCGCGGGCCGGGCCGGCGGCGAGGCGCAGGGCGGCGGCGCGTTCGGCGTCGTCGGCCAGGGCGAGGCGGCTGACCGGGCGGTCGGGGTCGCGGACGATCGCGGCCAGCAGGCGGACGAGCCGGTCGGCGAGGCGCTCGCCGCCGGCCGGATCGATCACGTCGGTGGCGAACTCGACCAGCGCGGTGATCTCGCCGGTCGCCGCCCGGTCGACGAACGTCACATCCAGGTCGAACTTGGCCGCGCCGACCTCGGGGGTGATCCAGCTGACCGGCGCGCCGAACAGCTCCCGGTCGTCACCGGCCAGGTGGTGGTAGCCGGCCATCACCTGGAACAGCGGGTTGACGCCGGCGCTGCGCCGGCCGCGCCGCGCCGCCACGACGTCCTCGAACGGCAGGTCCTGATGGTCGAACGCGGCCAGGTCGGTCTCGCGGGTACGGCGCAGCAGGTCGCGGAACGTCGGGTCGTCCCCGAAGTCCGAGCGGATGACCAGCGTGTTCACGAAGAAGCCGACGAGCGCGTCGAGTGCGGGGTCGGTGCGCCCGGCGACCGGCACGCCGATCGGGATGTCGTCGCCGGAACCGAGCCGGTGCAGCAGCGTCGCGATACCCGCGTGGGCGAGCATCGACATGCTCGTCGACGTCGCCGCGCACAGTGCCCGCAGGCCGCTCGCGACCTCGGCGGGCAGCACCCGCGTGGCGCGGCCGCTCGCGCCGTCGCGCACCGGCGGGCGCGGCCGGTCCAGCGGCAGCGGGATCTCCGCCGGCATGCCGCGCAGCGCGTCGAGCCAGAAGGCGCGCTGGCGGGCGGCCACGCTGTCCGGATCGGCCGGGTCGCCGAGCAGGTCACGCTGCCACAGGGTGTAGTCGGCGTACTGGACGGGCAGCGGCGCGAACGCGGGGGCGCCACCGGCGCGACGCGCGCTGTAGGCGGCGTCGAGGTCGAGCAGGAACGGTCGGTCGGACCACTCGTCGGTGGCGATGTGATGCAGGACGACGAGCAGCACGTCGGTGTCCGGGCCGCGCAGCACGCGCAGGCGCAGCGGCGGTTCGGCGGTCAGGTCGAACGGCCGCGCCGACAGCGCGCTGATCCGCGCGTCGATCTCACCGGGCGGGCACGGCTCGACGTCGACGGGGACGCGCCCGGCGGCGTCGGCGGGGTCGAGGACGCGCTGGTGGGGCAGCCCGGCGTCGTCGCCGATGACGGTGCGCAGCACCTCGTGCCGGTCGAGCACGTCGGCGACGGCGGCCCGCAGCGCCGCCGCGTCGAGCGGGCCGTGCAGGCGCAGCGCCAGCGGGTAGTTGTAGGCGTCGGTGCCGCCGACGAGCCGGTCGACGAGCCACAGTCGCCGCTGTGCCGGGGACAGCGGGATCCGGTCGGGCCGGGCCGCCGGGCGCAGGGCCGGGCGCTGGCTGTCGGTGTGCTCGGCGAGCCTCGCGGCCAGTGCCTCGACGGTCGGCGCGTCGAACAGGTCGCGGATGGCGAGGTCGACGCCGAACGCGGCCCGCGCCCGGCTGACGACACGGGTGGCGAGCAGGGAGTGGCCGCCGAGGGCGAAGAAGTCGTCGTCGGCGCCGACGGTGGGCAGGCCGAGGACGTCGGCGAACAGCTCGGCGAGGGTCTGCTCCACCGGGGTGGCGGGCGGGCGCCCGGAGCTCGCCGCCCCCGGATCGGCGGCCGGCAGCGCGGTGACGTCGAGCTTGCCGTTGGCGTTGCGGGGCAGCGCGGCCAGCGGGACGAACGCCGCCGGCACCGCGTAGTCCGGCAGCACGGCCGCGAGATCGGCGCGCAGCCGACCGACCAGCGCCCCCGCGGCCCGCGCGGCCATCGGGTCGTTCGTGCGCGCCGGCCCGTCCCGGCCTTCGCCGGACGCGACCGGGCGCAGGAAGGGCAGGGCGGCGGCACCCGTCGCCCCCGCGGCCCGCACGAGGACCGCGTCGAGCAGGCCCGGCTCGTCGGTGCGCGGGGCGAGCGCGGCCTCGTAGCCGAGGGTGTCGGCGAGGGCGTGGACGTCGTCGGGGTCGACGGCGGCGGCCTCGGCGGCCGGCCCGCCGGTGGTGTCACCGCCCGCCGCGCTCGCCGCGAGTTCGGCGGCGACGCGCGCGTCGGGAATGCCGCGCAGGCGCACCCACGCCGGCCGCCGCTCGGCGACGAGCACGCCGAACGCGTCGAGCCGGGGCACGTCCGCTCCCCAGGTCAGCTCCATCTCGTCGGTCCCGTCGTCGGGGGCGGGAGCGTCGTCGGAGGCGGGGGCGTCGTCGGGGGCGGGAGCGTCGTCGGGGGTGGGACGGCGCAGGACGACGTCGTAGCGGTGGCGGGTCAGCTCGTTGCGGTGCCGGCCACGCCTGACCCGCACGCACACCTCGAGCCCGGCGTCCGCCGCCAGGTCGAGGAAGAACGCCGGCGCGACGACGAGCTCCTTCTCCAGCGCGAGGCGCCGGTCCACGGCCGCCGCGAAGCGGGCCGGGTCGGTCACCGGACCGGACTGGGCGAGCTCGATGCCGCTGTGGAACGCGCGCAGCCGGCCGAGGTCGCGCACGTCGCCGACGAACAGCGAGCCGCCGGGGGCGAGCAGGTCGAACGCGCCGAGCAGCACCCGGCGCAGGTAGTCGGCGCTCGGGAAGTACTGGATGACCGAGTTGACGACGACGGTGTCGAAGTACCCGGCGGGCAGCCCGTCGGTGACGTGGGCGGGAGCCTGGCGCAGTTCGACGCGGCCGAAGCGGGCCGGGTCGGCCGCCACCTCGGCGCGCAGCTTCGCGACGACGGGCGCGGCGAAGTCGGTGGCCCAGTAGGCCTCGCAGTCCGGCGCGAGCGGGCCCAGCAGCAGGCCGGTGCCGACGCCGATCTCCAGCACCCGGCGTGGCGCCAGCGCCCGGATCCGCTCGACGGTCGCCGCCCGCCAGGCGCGCATGTGCTCGACGGGGATGGGCTGGCCGTCGTAGCTGGAGTCCCAGCCGGCGAAGTCCTCGACGGTGAGGGCGGTCGGGATCCGCTCGTACTCGTCGGTGTAGATCTGGTTCCACTCACCGACCTGCGCGGTCTCGGTGGCCGCCCGGTCGTCCGCCGAGCGCTCCGCGGGCACGACGTAGGCGACGAGCCGCTTCGCGTCCGGCGCGGTCGGGTCGGGGACGGCGACGACCGCGGACTGGCTGACCGCCGGGTGCCCGTCGAGCGCGGCGCTGACCTCGCCGAGCTCGATCCGGTGCCCGCGGATCTTGATCTGGTCGTCGGTGCGGCCGAGGAAGTCCAGGTTGCCGTCGGGACGCCGGGTCACCAGGTCGCCGGTGCGGTACATCCGCCCGCCGGTCTGGAACGGGTCGGCGACGAACCGGGCGGCGGTCAGCGCGAACCGGCCGAGGTAGCCGCGGGCGAGACCCTCGCCGGCGATGTACAGCTCGCCGGCGACCCCGTCCGGGACGGGGCGCAGCCAGCGGTCGAGGACACGCACCCAGGTATTGCGGATCGGCCGGCCGACGGTCGGCGTCGCGCTGTCGGACGTGCCGGCGCCGAGGGTGTTGATGGTGTACTCCGTCGGCCCGTACAGGTTGTAGCCGGCGGTGCCGTCGGTGTCGCGCAGCCGGTTCCAGACGGAGTCGGGCACGGCCTCACCGCCGAGCATGACCAGCGGCGGCCGGTGCCCGGGGCGTGCGGCATCGAGGGTTCCGGTGTCGAGGGAGCCGGTGTCGAGCAGGCCGACCTCGAACAGGGCCAGCGCGTAGGTGGGGGTGACGTTGACGACGTCGATGCGGTGGGCGTCGCAGTAGGCGACGAGCCGTTCGGCGTCGCGGCGCAGGTTCTCGTCGCAGATGTGCACCTCGTGGCCCTCGACGAGCCAGAGCAGCTCCTCCCACGACATGTCGAACGCGAACGAGACGGTGTGCGCGATCCGCAGCCGCCGCCCGCCCACCGAGGCGATCGTCGGGTCGAAGATCTCGGTCTTGTGGTTGATCTGCATGTTCGTCAGGCCGCGGTAGGGGGTGACGACTCCCTTGGGCCGGCCCGTCGACCCGGACGTGTAGATCACGTAGGCGGGATGGTCGAGGCGGTCCGCGCGGCCGCGGGCGAACAGGCCGAGCTCGGCGTCCGTCAGCGCCTCGGCCGAGGTCGCCGCCAGCTCGGCGGCGAGCTGCGGATCGTCCAGCTCCAGCCACCGCTCCCCCGCCGGCACGAGCGGCGGCGAACTGGCCGACGCGTCGGCGCCGGCGTCAGCCTCGGTGAGGTAGCGGCGGGTGGCGGTGATGGTCAGGACCAGGGCTGCGCCGGCGTCGGTGACCGTCTCGCGCAGCCGGGCCGGCGGATGGTCCAGTTCGAGGGGCAGGTAGGCGGCGCCGGTGCGCAGCACGGCGAACAGCGCGACGACCATGTCCAGCGTCCGCCCCAGGCCGAGCGCGACCACCGTTTCCGGGCCGGCGCCGTGCGCGATCAGCAGCCGGGCCAGGCGGTTCACCCGCGCGTCGAGGTCGGCGTAGGTGATGCGCCGCTCGCCGAGGCCGGGCAGCGAGAGCACGAGCGCGTCGAGGTCGCCGGCGACGGCGGCGCGCACGGCCAGCAGGTCGGCGATCGTCTCGGTGCCCGTCGGGCGGGCCGGGACGGCCGCCTCGGCGGCCAGGCGCTCCCGCTCGGCCGGCAACAGCAGGTCGAGCTGGCCGACCGGGGTGTCGGGTTCGCCGGCGAGGGTGTCGATGACGGCGAGGAAGCGGGCGAACAACGTCTCGGCCAGGCCCGTGGGCACGACGTCGGTGCGGTGCTCCAGCCGGACGGTGATCGTCTCGCCGGGGGCGAGGACGAACGTCAGCGGGTAGTGCGTGTGGTCGAGGCTGCTGGTGGCGACGATGCCGTGCCGGTCGGTGGTCTGCTCGTTCGCCACCTCGTCGATGAAGTTCTGCAGCACGTAGAGCGTGTCGAACAGCACCGGCTGGCCGGCGGCGCGCTGGATGTCGCCGAGGCCGAGGTACTCGTGGTCGAGCAGGTCGAGTCGGTCGGCGGCGACACGGCGCAGCAGGTCGCCGACCGGCTCGTTCGGGTCGAGCCGGACCCGCACCGGCACGGTGTTCAGGAACAGGCCGACGACCTCGTCGATGCCGTCGAGCTCGGTCGGCCGACCTGCGACGGTGGTGCCGAACACGACGTCGTCCGCGCCGGTCGCGCCGGCGAGGACGAGTGCCAGCGCGGCGTTGAACAGCGTGTTCAGGGTGACGCCGTGCGCGCGGGCGGCGGCGCGCACCGCCCGGGCCGCCTGATCGGGCAGCGCGGCGGTGATCCGCGCCGGGGCGACCGGCGCGAGGCCGCGGGCCGCCGGCACGACGAGCGTCGGGCCCGCGAGGCCCGCGAACGCCCGCCGCCACGCCTGCGCGGACGCGTCGGTGTCCCGCTCGCGCAGCCAGTGCAGGTGGTCCTCGAACGAACCGGCCGGGGCGGGCGGCGGCGCCTGCCCGTCGGCGGCGTACAGGGCGAGCAGGCCCTCGACGACGAGCGCCCCCGACCAGCCGTCCCACAGCAGCACCTGCCGGTTGATGACGAGCCGGTCGCGCCCGCCCGGCAGGTGCAGCAGGGTGAGTCGGAACAGTGGCGGGCGGGTGATGTCGAACGGGCGGGCCCGGTCGTCGGCGGCGGCCCGCTCGGCGCGGCGGGCGCCCTCGCCGACGGGCAGACCGCTCAGGTCGATCTCCTCGACGGGTGCGGGCAGGTCGCGGGCGATGACCTGCACCGGCCGCGGCAGCCCCTCGCTGAGGAAGCCGGCGCGCACGGTGGGGTTGCGGGCCATGAACGCCTTGGTCGCGCGGCGCAGCCGGTCGGCGTCGAGCCGGTGGCCGAAGTCGAGGGAGAACTGGGCGGTGTAGGCGTCGCTGGTGCGGTCGAGCACCGAGTGGAAGTGCAGGCCCTCCTGCAGCGGCGACAGCGGCCAGACCGCCTCCACCGGCGCCGGGAAGTCGGCGGCGATCCGCGCGGACTCCGCCGCCGACAGCGTGATCAGCTCGGCCGCAGCCGCGGCCGGTTCGGCCCGCGGCCCGGCCAGGGTGGCCAGGTCCCGCAGGGCATCGAGGTACGCCTCGGCGAGATCGGCCGCCTGCCCGGTGGCCAGCGAGCCCGTCAGGTAGGTGAAGGTGGCGCGCAGCCGCGGGCCGTCGGGCGTCTCGACGCAGGCGACGTCGACGGTCAGCGGGTAGCCGACGCCGAGGTCGGGATCGGGGTCGGCGGCGAGCGCGTCGAACTCGGCGGCCGGCGCCCAGTCGGCACGCCGGTCGGCCCCGAAGCGGCCCAGATAGTTGAACAGCACCTGGGGCCCGCGCAGGCCGGCGAGAGCGGGACCGGCGAGTGGGTTGGCGTGGCGCAGCATGCCGAAGCCGAGGCCGCCGCCCGGCGCGGCCCGCAGCGCGGCGGTGACGTCGGCGAGGGTGTCGCGGGCGGTGGGTCGCGCCGGGGCGAGGCGCACCGGCGCGATGCTGGTGAACCAGCCGACGGTGCGGGACAGGTCCACCTCGGGCTCGATCTGCTCGCGCCCGTGCCGTTCCAGGTCGACGAGCAGGTCGCCGTCGCCGGTGCCGCCGGGCGGCGGGGTGGGGATCGCGCGGCGCAGGCCGGCGAGCAGGACGTCGGTGATCTCGGCGCCGGTCGCGGCCGGCACACCGGTGATCAGGGCGGTGGTGGTCGCCACCGGCAGGTCGACGCGCAGCCGCTCGGTGCCGGCGACGGTGCCGACCGCGTCCGGCCCCAGCGGCGCGTCCGGGCTCGACACCGGGCGGGGCGGTTCGGGGAAGGGCCGTCCGCCGGGCGCGAGCGTCGCGAGCCAGTGGTCGAGCTCGGCGAGCCGGTCGGGTGCGACCGCCTGTTCACCGAAGATCCTGCTGAACGTGCGCAGCGACGTCCCGACCGGGTCGAGCGCGGGCCGCTCGCCGGCGCGCACCGCCGCGTGCGCGGCCTGCAGGTCGGCCAGCAGGATCCGCCAGGACACACCGTCGACGACCAGGTGGTGGGCGACGAGGACCAGCCGGCCGGGCTCGGTCGGCCCGGCGTCGAGCCACACCGCACGCACGGTGCTGCCCGTGTCGGGGTCGAGACGGCCGGCGGCCGAGCTGGACGCGGCGGCGACGACCGCCCGCAGCGCGCCCGCGTCCAGCCCGGCGACGTCGATGCGGGTGAGCAGCTCCGGGTCGGCGTCGGCGGCCGGCGGGTCGACGCGCAGCAGCCACACCGCCGGCGCCGGCCGCACCAGGCGGGCCCGCAGCCCGTCGTGATGCGTGACGACCGCGCCGAGTGCCGCCCGCAGGCCGTCCTCGTCGGCGCCGACCGGCGTACGGACGAGGAACGCCTGGTTGAACCGGCGGATCCGGCCGCCCCACCCGGCGAGCCGGGCGACGATCGGCAGCGGCGTGAGCAGGCCGAACGCCGTCTCGGCGGTGTTGTCGGCCGCGAGTGGCGCCGCCGCGGAGGACCCGGCTGCCTCCGCGGCGGCGGTCTGGGGGGTGGTGCGGGCGGCGACGAGGGCGGCGAGGGCCGCCGGCGTGCGCTGGACGAAGACCTCCCGCGGGGTGACCCGCACGCCGTCGCGCCGCGCCCGGTTGACCAGCCCGATCGCGAGGATACTGTCGCCGCCGAGGGCGAGGAAGTCGTCGTCGGCGCCCACCCGGTCGACGCCGAGCACGGCGGCGAACACCGCGCACAGCGTCCGCTCCAGGTCGGTGCGCCCGGCCCGGCCCGTCGCCGACGCGGCGAGGTCCGGCGCGGGCAGCGCCGCCCGGTCGAGCTTGCCGTTGCCGGTCAGCGGCAGCGCGTCGAGGACGACGACGGCGGCGGGCAGCATGAAGTCGGGCAGCGCCGCCGCCGCCCGAGCCCGCAGCGCCGGCCCGTCGACGGGCGCGGACCCACTCGGCACGACGTAGGCGACGAGCCGGTGTCGGCCCTCCCCATCGCCCGGGGTTGCATCGCCGGGGGTGGCGTCGCCGGGGGTGGCGTCGGTGCGGGCGATGACGACGGCCCGCCGCACAGCCGGATCGGCGGCGAGCACCGCCTCGATCTCCCCCGGCTCGATCCGGAAGCCACGGATCTTGACCTGGTCGTCGGCCCGGCCGAGGTACTCCAGGGTCCCGTCGGGGCGCAGGCGCGCCAGGTCGCCGGTGCGGTACATCCGATCGCCCGGCTCGCCGTACGGGTCGGCGACGAACCGGGCGGCGCTCAGCGCGGGCCGGCCCAGGTAGCCGCGGGCGAGCTGGGCGCCGCTGACGTAGATCTCCCCCGCCACGCCCGGCGGGACCGGGGTGAGGTGCCGGTCGAGCAGTCGGGCGCGCAGCCCCGGGATGGGCTCGCCGATCACCCCGCGCCGCGCGCCGACGGCCGACGCGTCCAGCGCCAGGTACGTGACGTGCACCGTCGTCTCGGTGATCCCGTACATGTTGACCAGCCGGGGCGCGTCGTCCGAATGCCGGGCGTACCAGGGCGCGAGCCGGCTCGTGTCCAGCGCCTCACCCCCGAAGATCACCAGTCGGAGGGCGAGCGGCGGCCGCGCCGCACCCGCGTCCCGGTCGGCGTCGACGAGGGCGGCGAAGGCCGACGGCGTCTGGTTCAGGACGGTGACGGACTCGCGGGCCAGCAGGTCGAGGAACTGCTCGGGCGAGCGGGACACCTCGTGGTCGACGACGACGAGCCGCCCCCCGTGCAGCAGCGGTCCCCACAGCTCCCAGACGGAGAAGTCGAACGACGCCGAGTGGAACAGCGTCCACACGTCCGCGGCGCCGAAACCGAAGTACACCCGGGTGTCGGCGAACAGCCGCGTCACGTTGCGATGCGGCACCAGCGTCCCCTTGGGACGGCCGGTCGACCCGGAGGTGTAGATGACGTAGGCGAGGTTGTCCGGGCGGGCCCGGCCCCGCGGGCCGGGGACGGTGGCCGGCTGGTCGGCGAGGGCGGCGGCGACGTGCGGGTCGTCGAGGGCGACGAGCGGCACCCCGGCGCGCGCCGGCAGGCTGGCGCGTGCCTCGATGGTCGTCACCGCGCACACGGGGGCGGCGTCGCGCAGCATGTAGCCGATCCGCTCGGCCGGGTACGCCGGGTCGACGGGCAGGTAGGCGCCGCCGGCCTTCTGCACGGCGAGCAGCGCGACGACCAGGTCCACCGAGCGCGGCAGTGCCACCGCGACGAGCGACTCCGGTCCCACGCCCCGCCCGCGCAGCAGATGCGCGAGCCGGTTCGCCCGCGCGTCGAGCTCGGCGTAGGTGAGCGTGACGTCGCGCCAGCGCAGCGCCACCGCGTCCGGCGCGCGTCGCACCCGCGCCTCGAAGAGTTCCGGCAGCGTCGCCTCGGTCCACGCCACCTGCTCGGCGTCGGACGCCACCTCGACGACCTGGTCCGGCGCGGTGAACGGGGCCGGGCCGGCGGCGCGTGGGGCGGGAGTGAGGTCGGGGCGGGCACGCTCGGCGGCGGGCAGGGCGGCGACCGAGCCGACGGCCCGGTCCGGGTCGGCGGCGATCTCCGCGAGCAGTGCGAGCAGGCGGTCCGCCAGCCCGGCGACGGTCGCCCCGTCGAGGAGGTCTGACTGGTAGCCGAAGGTGAGGCGCGGCCGGGTACCGGGGATCACCCGGACGGTGAGCGCGTAGTGGGTGGCGTCATGGCCGTCGAGGCCGGTCAGGCGCGGGCCGTCCGGCGGGAGGAGCGTCGCCGGGTCGAACGGGTAGGACTCGACGACGAGCAGGGTGTCGAACAGGTCCCCGCCGCCGGCGAGCGCCTGGATCTCGGCGAGGCCCAGGTGATGATGCGCGAACAGCTCGCCCTGGGCGGCCTGGAGATCGGCCATGACCTCGGCGAACGTCGCGTCGGCGCGCAGCCGCGCCCGGACCGGGACGGTGGCGACGAACATGCCGACCATCGCCTCGACCCCGGCGAGCTCCGGCGGCCGCCCGGAGACGGCCGTGCCGAACACGACGTCGTCGCGCCCGACCGCCCGGGCGAGCAGCACCGCGTGCGCCACGCGCAGGATCGTGCTGAACGTCAGCCCCCGCTCCCGCCCGAGCGCCGCGAGCCGCGCGGCCAGCTCCTCGCCGACCTCCCGCTCGACCGCCCCCGACGGCCCGGCGAAGCCACCGGCCAAGATCGACGTTCCCGCGGTAACACCCGGCTCCACCGCCGGCCCCTCGGAGCCACCCGCCAAGATCAACGTTCCCGCGGTAACGGACGGCGCGGCCGGCCCGTGCTCGGCGGGATGTTGGTGCGGGGCGGGGGTGGGGGCGGCGGCGCGGTGGCCGGCGTCGCCGGCGAGCAGGGTCGGGGCGTCGATCCCGGCGAGCTCGGCCCGCCAGGCGGCACGCGCCGCGTCCCGGTCCTGGGCGCGCAGCCAGCGCAGGTAGTCGGCGTACGGGCGCACGGCGGGAAGTCGGGACGCGGTCTCGCCGGCGTCGGCGAGGGCCAACGCGAACAGTTCGCGCAGGATCAGCGGCAGCGACCAGCCGTCGAGGATGACGTGATGGGCGCAGACCGCGAGCCGGGCGGTGTCCATGCCGGTGCGGATCCACAGGAAGCGCAGCAGCGGCGGCGCCGCCAGGTCGAACCGGGCCTCCCGGTCGGCGGTGACCAGCCGCTCCACCTCGGCGGCCCGCTCGGCCGCCGGCCAGGCGGCGAGGTCGGCGATGGTCCACTCCGGCTCGGCGTCGGCCAGGATCACCTGCGCGGGCGCCCGGCCGTCGGACAGGACGGCGGCCCGCAGCACGTCGTGCCGGGCGACCAGTGCCCGCGACGCGTCCCGCAGCCGCTCGGGATCCAGCGAGCCGGCGACGTCGACGACGAACTGGAGCACGTACACGTCCGGCGCGTCGGCGCCGTCGAGCAGCCGGTGGAACAGCAGCCCGGCCTGCGACGGTGACAGCGGCCACACGTCGCGCACCCCGGGCTGCGCGGCCCGCCACCGCGCCTCGTCCTCGGCATCAACCGGCAGCTCGGCACCCACCGGCGGCTCGGCACCCACCGGCGGCTCGGCACCCACCGGCGGCTCGGCACCCACCGGCGGCTCGGTCGCGGCAGGTGGCGCGGCCGGCGGAGGCGTCGCCGCGGCCGCGAGGCCCGCGATGGTGGGGCTGGCGAACACGTCGGCCAGCGCGATCGTCACGCCAGCGGCGGCCGCGCGGGTGACCAGGGCGAACGCGAGGATGCTGTCGCCGCCGAGGCGGAAGAAGGAGTCGTCGACACCGACGTCGGGACGGCCCAGCAGCTCGGCGAACACCTCCCGCAGGACGGTCTCCACCCGGCCGGACGGCGCCCGGCCAGGGCTGGTGGCCCCGAAGTCGGGGGCGGGCAGCGCGCGGCGGTCGAGCTTGCCGGCGGGGGTGACCGGCAGCTCGGCCAGCGTCACGAACGCCGCCGGCACCATGTAGCCGGGCAGCAGACCCGCCGCGTGGGCACGCAGCTCATCGGCAAACGCCGCCGGCCCATCGGCAAACGCCGCCGGCTGGCCCGCGGGCCTCGCCAGCTCATCCACGGGCGCCGGTACGACATAGGCGACGAGGGCGCGGCCAGCGGGACCGTCCTCGCGCAGGACCACGGCGGCACGGGCGACGCGCGGATGCCCCGCGAGCGCGGCCTCGATCTCGCCGGGCTCGATCCGGAAGCCACGCAGCTTCACCTGGTCGTCGGCCCGGCCGGCGACCACCAGCTCGCCGTCGGCCGTCCAGGAGGCGAGGTCCCCGGTGCGGTACAGCCGCTCGCCGTCGTCGAAGGGGCTCGCGACGTACCGCGCGGCCGTCAGCGCCGGCCGGGCGAGGTAGCCCTGGGCCAGGCAGGTGCCGGCGAGGTAGAGCTCGCCGAGGACGCCGGGCGGGACGGGCATGAGCGCGCCGTCGAGCACGTGGGCCCGCGTGTTGCGCAGCGGCCGGCCGATCGTCGGGCGCGCGGCGTCGGCGCCGATCCGGGCGGTGGTCGCCCACACGGTGGCCTCGGTCGGGCCGTACAGGTTCGTGAGGCTGTCGGCGCGGGTGGCGAGCTCGCGGGCGAGATCCGCGGGCAGTGCCTCGCCGCCGGACAGGGCCCGCACCCCGGGCAGCGGGCCAGGCGCCGCGTCGAGCAGGGTGCGCCAGCGTGACGGGGTCGCCTGCACGGTCGTCACCGCGCCGGAGCGCAGCAGGCCGGCGAGGGCGGCCGGGTCGCGGGCGGTGTCGCCGTCCGCGAGGTGCACGCTGGCGCCGACGGTCAACGGGGCGAGCAGTTCGAGGGTGCTGATGTCGAAACCGAGGGTCGTCGCGGCGAGCAGCCGGTCCGCCGGGGCGATGCCGACGGTCTCGACGATCGACGTCAGGAAGTTCGTCAGTGCCCGGTGGCCGACCACGACGCCCTTGGGCCGCCCGGTCGACCCCGACGTGTAGATCACGTATACGGGACTGTCCGGATCGACCGCCGGCGGCCAGCCCAGGCCGGACGACGCGGGCTCGAGGTCGGGCTCGGGGTCGGACTCGGGGCCGGCTACCGCCGCGGGGGGCTCGTCGACGAGGAGCAGGCGGGTGCCGGGCGGCACCGGCAGGCCGGGGGCCAGCTCCCGGGTGGTCATCAGCACGGTCGGGGCCGCGTCGGCGAGCATGAAGGCGATCCGGTCGGCCGGGTAGTCGGGGTCGACGGGCAGGTAGGCGGCGCCGGCGAGGCCGGTGCCGGCGAGCGCGACGACCAGGTCGGCGGTGCGGGGCAGCGCGAGCGCGACCACGCCTCCCGGGCCGGCACCGTGCTCGGCGAGCAGCCGGCCGCAGGCGTCGGCGCGGGTCGCGAGCTCGCCGTAGGTCAGCGATCCCGCCGCGGTGACCAGCGCCACCCGCCGCGGGTCACGCTCGGCCGCGGCGGTGAACAGCGTTGTCCACGGCTGCGCCGGGCTCGGCGCGGCGGTGGCGTTCCAGGCGGTGACGACGAGGTCGCGTTCGTCCGGGGCGAGCAGGTCGATCGTGCCGATCGGCGCGTCGGGCCGGGCGAGGGCGGCGGTGAGCAGTCGTTCGAGGCGGGGTCCGACGGTGGCGGCGAACGACGGCGACACCGCGCCGTCCTGGTAGGTGGTCTCCAGCTCCAGCGTGTCGGCGACACCGACGCCGGCGCCGACACCGGCGACACCGAGCTCGGCGACGACCGTCAGCGGGAACTGGGCGGTGCCGTTGTGCAGCGGCTGGCGTTCGCCGCGCAGGTCGCGGCCGCGCAGCGCGGCGGCGGCCGGCGCGCGCACCGCGAACATCGTCGAGAACAGGGCGGACACGCCGTCGGCGCGGTCGGGGTTGAGGTCGCGGACGACGTCGGCGAGGTCGACGTCGGCGTGCGCGAACGCGCCGCGGCAGGCGTCGCGGACCCGGACGAGCAGGCCGGCGAACGTGTCGGCCGGGCCGGCGGCGAGGCGCAGGCAGACGGTGTTGCCGAAGTACCCCAGCGCACCGGCGCCGTCGGCGCTGTCCCGGTTGACCACCGGCGAGCCGACGGTGAGGTCGGTGGCGCCGCTGACCCGGTGCAGCAGCGCCGCGTACCCGGCGAGCAGCACCATGAACGGCGTCGCCGCGTGCTCCGCGGCCGCGGCCCGGACCTGCCGGGCGAGCTCGCCGGACGCCTGGTGGACGACCTGCCGTCCCGCGTCCCGCGTCCCCGTCGTGGGCTCGGGATGGTCGTCGGCCGTCGGCTCGGGCAGGCGCACGGGTTCGGCCGGCGGGCTCAGCTGCCAGCGCCAGTAGGCCAGTGCCTCGGCGGGCGGCGCGCCGGCGCTCGCCACGGCGGTGTCGAGGAACTGGACGGCGTCGCCGGGCGCGCCCGCTCCCGTCGGGGTGGCGCGGCGGTCGTAGGCGGCGAGCAGATCACCGAAGAAGATGTCCCAGCAGGCGTCGTCCCAGGCGATGTGGTGCGCGGCCAGGGCGAGGGTGTGCCGGGTGGGACTGTGCTGGGTGGGACTGTGCTGGGTGGGACTGTGCCGGATCACGGTGACCCGCAGCGGCGACTCGGCCGTCAGGTCGAACGGCCGACGCGCCGCCTCCAGCGCGATCGCCCGCGCACGGCCCGCGAGGATCCCGGTGCCGTCCGCGCCCGCAGCGGACAGGCCCTCGGCGGACAGGTCGACGCTGTGCCAGGCCGGTTCGACGTCGTCGCGCACGATCTGCTCGAGCGTGCCGGCGGCGGTGACGCGGTAGGTGGTGCGCAGGATCTCGTGCCGGCGGGCGACGGTCCGCAGCGCGTCGCGCAGCGCCGCCGGGTCGAGCGGACCGGTCAGGGTGAACGCGGTCGAGATCGTGTAGGCGGCGCTGTCGGGGCGCAGCCGCTGCAGGAACCACATCCGGCGCTGGCCGGCGCTGGCGGGGTGGGCCGTCCCGGGGGCGCGCCGCGGCCGCGGGGCGTCGCCGGTCGCGGGCGGCGGCGTGAGCTGCTCGGCCGCGAGGCGGCGCAGCAGCAGCTCACGCTTGCGCTGCGCGGAGACGGGACTGGCCACGGTGCACGTCCTTCCGGTGGTGCGGCGACCGCTCGGGCGGTGCCGATCGTGCGGGTGGCGCCGGCCGCCATGACGCGGGCCGGCACCGGTGTCGCCCGGGCGGTGTGGTGGTGGGGCTGGCGGTCAGCCGAGGCGGCGGCGCAGCTCGCGCTTGTCGATCTTTCCGACGGCGGTGAGCGGCAACGCGTCGACGACCGTGAGCAGGTCGGGGAGCATGAACCGGGCGAGGCCCCGCTCCCGCAGGTACGCCTTGAGGCCCTTGAGGGTCACCGTCGTGCCCGGCTCGGTCACGACGACCGCGCGGACGCTCTCGCCGATCTGCTCGTCGCCGGCCGCCACGACGGCGACCTGGGCGATCCCGGGATGGGTGAGCAGGTGCTCCTCGAGTTCGGTGGCGGAGACGTTCTCCCCGCCCCGGTTGATCACGTCCTTGATGCGTCCCTCGACGACGAGGTTGCCGCCCTCGGCGACGCGGACGAGGTCACCGGTGCGGTAGTAGCCGTCCGCGGTGAACGCGGTGGCGTTGTGCTCGGCGGCCCGGTAGTAGCCGCGGATCGTGTAGGGGCCGCGGGTCCACAGCTCACCGATGGCGCCGGGGGCGACGTCGGCACCGTCGCGGTCGACGACGCGGATCTCGTCGGCCGCGGCGAGCGGGCGGCCCTGGGTGGTGCAGGCGACCTCCGCGTCGTCGTCGAGGCGGGTGTAGTTCAGCAGGCCCTCGGCCATCCCGAACACCTGCTGGACGGCGGCGCCGAGCACCGGTCGGACGCGCCGGGCGAGCTCGGCGTCGAGGCGGGCACCACCCACCTGCAGCAGGCGCAGGCTGGTCGTGTCGGGCCCCTCCCAGCCGGCGGCGGTGACCCACAGCCGGGCGAGCGCGGGCACGAGTGCCGTCACCGTCACCCGTTCGCGGGCGATGAGCTCGAACGCCGTCTCCGGGCTCGGTGACGGCGCCAGCACGACCGTCGCGCCGACGCCGAACGCCCCGAGGATCCCCGGGCAGGCCAGCGGGAAGTTGTGCGCCGCCGGCAGCGCCACCAGGTAGACGTCGTCGCCGGTCAGCGCGCACAGCTCCGCGCTGGCCGCCGCGTTGTGGGCGTAGTCCCAGTGGGTGCGCGGGATGAGCTTGGGCTTGCCGGTCGTGCCGCCGGAGATGAGCAGCACGGCGACGCCCGCCGGGTCGACCGCCGCCGGCGCCGGGGCGGTGCCGGTGGCGCGGGCGGCGGCACCGGCCGCGGCGAGCCCGGCGAGACTCGTGTACGCCCCGGCTTCCCCGGCGACCAGCACGTGGCGCACGGACGGCACCGCCGCCGTGACCTCGCCGGCGAGCCGGCGGTGGTCGAAGCCCTCGAAGGTGTCCGGGATGGCGTAGGCGACGGCGCCGGACAGCCGGGCCAGATGCTCGATCTCGACGCGGCGGTGGGCGGGGAGCGCCAGCACCGGCAGCGCGCCGAGCCGAAGCAGCGCGAACAGCAGGGTGACGAACTCGATCCGGTTCGGCAGGTGCAGCAGCACCCGGTCGCCGGCGCCGAGGCCGAGCCCGGCGAGTCCCGCCGCCAGGTCGTCGACCCCCTGGTCGAGCTCGGCGTAGCTGAGCCGGACGGGGGCGGCGGGCGGACCGCCGACGAGCGCCGTCGCCGATCCGTGCCGCGCCGCCCACTCCCGCAGCCGCTCCCCCAGCGGGCCGCCCTGCCAGTAGCCCTCCGCGACGTAGCGGCGGGCGAACGCGTCCGGGAACGGCACCCAGTCGTCCACCGTGGGCGCCGGCCCCTGGTCGGTGACCGCGCGGCTCACCGCTCGCCTCCCACCTGGTCGCCCGCGTCGCCGGCCAGGCGCGCCTCGACCTCGTCGTCGGACAGACCGGCGATCTCCCAGGCGATGGCCGCGACCCGGTCGAGCCGGTCCGGGGTGCTCTCGGCGGCGCGCATGCGCCGCGCGAGGGCGGCCACCGTCGGCGCGGCGAACAGCATCCGGACGGACACGCCGGTCGTGTCGAGCTCGGCGCGCAGCCGGGCGACGAGGTCGGTGGCGAGCACCGAGTCACCGCCGAGGGCGAAGAACTCGTCGGTCACCCCGAACTCCGCCACCGCGCCGGGCCCGCCGACGAGCACGTCCCGCCAGACGCTCATGATCACGCGCTCCAGGTCGGAACGCGGCGGCGTCGGCGCCGGCCGGGCCGCACCGGACTCCCGTTCGAGCAGCGCGAGCGCCGCCCGCCGGTCGATCTTCCCGTTGGCGCTCAACGCCAGCTCGGGCACGACGACGACGCGGTCGGGCACCATGTGCGGCGCCAGCAGCTCGCGCAGCCGCGCCCGCACCGACCCCGCCGGATCCACTCCCGTCGGTCCGGGCCCGGGCCCGGACCGGTGGGCCGGGTCCACGACGACGAGTGCGCCGAGCGATCCCGAGCGACCGCGCCCACCGCCGACCAGGGCGGCGACGCCGGCCCGCACCCCCGGCACCGCCCGCAGCGCCGCCTCGACCTCGCCGAGTTCCACCCGGAAGCCGCGGATCTTGACCTGGTGATCGCGGCGACCGAGGAACTCGACCGTGCCGTCGGGCAGGTAGCGGGCGAGGTCGCCGGTGCGGTACCAGCGGCTGCCCGCGTGGGTGACGAACCTGTCCGCGGTGCGCTCCGGATCGCCGAGGTAGCCGTGGGCGACACCGTCGCCGCCGATCCACAGCTCGCCGGCGACCTGGTCCGGGCAGTCCCGGCCCAGCGGGTCCACGACGCGCAGCCGCACGTTGCGCAGCGGCGTCCCGTAGGGCACCGACGCCCACGACGCCGGCACCGGGCCACCGCCGGCGACCTCGCAGACGGTCGAGTGGATGGCCGTCTCCGTGGTGCCGCCGAGCGCGAGGAACCGGCAGCCGGGCACGGCCGCCTCCAGCCGGCCGGGCAG
The DNA here is from genome assembly GCF_059816245.1 of Frankia sp. RB5. Taxonomy (NCBI): domain Bacteria; kingdom Bacillati; phylum Actinomycetota; class Actinomycetes; order Frankiales; family Frankiaceae; genus Frankia; species Frankia sp. RB5. Next base: position 43,672 of record NZ_JCBATA010000033.1, on the reverse strand, counting down.
GTCGACGCCGACCCGGTCGCCGCCGAGCAGCACCGCGCGCAGACCGGCGCCCAGCGGCGACGCCGACGCGGGCGACGCGGCCTCGGTGAGGATCAGATCCAGGACCGCGGGGACGCAGTTGAGGATCGTGACGCGGTGCGCGGCGACGAGGCCGACCCAGCTGGCGGCCTCGCGCCGGGCGTCCTCGTCGACGATCACCACCGCGCCGCCGCTGGACAGCGGGGCGAACAGGTCGAAGACCGACAGGTCGAAGTCCAGCGCGGACACCCCGAGCGTGCGGTCGTCCGGGCCGAGACCGAGACGGTCGATCAGGTCCTCGAGGGTGTTCATCGCCGCCCGGTGCCCGACCTCGACGCCCTTGGGCTGACCGGTCGAGCCGGAGGTGAACAGCACGTAGGCCGCGCTGCCCGCCCCCGCCGACACGGCCGGCTCGGCCGCGGCGGACAGGACGAGCCGGGAGTCGGCCCCGGCGTCGGCAGTGATCTCGGCAGTGATCTCGGCAGTGACATCGGCAGTGACATCGGCAGTGACATCGGCGAGGTGCAGCGGGGTGACGCCGGCGGGCCAGCCGGTGCGTGCGGCGGTGGTGACGGCGACGGTGAAGCCGGCCGTCGCCGCGATCCGCTCGACCCGGGCCGGCGGCTGGTCGACGCCGATCGGCACGTAGGCGGCGCCGGCGGCGAGCACGCCGAGCACGGCGACGGCCTGGTCCGGCCCCTTGGGCAGGCTGACGGCGACCCGGTCGCCGCGGCGCACCCCCCGGTCGAGCAGCGCGGCGGCCAGCGCCCGGGCCCGGGCGGCGAGCCCGCCGTAGGACAGCACGCCCGCCTGGCCGCCGACGCCGCCCCACAGCAGCGCGGGCGCGTCCGGACGGCGTTCGGCGTGCGCGAAGAACCCCTCGTGCAGCAGCCGGGTGGCCCTCGGCCCGGCGACGTCGCCGACGCGGCGGCGCACCGCGCGGGTGGCCTCGTCGAGCGGCGCGTCGAACGGTCGGTCCCACACCACGTCCCCGCCGTCCCCGCCGTCCCCGCCGTCGCCGCTGTCCCCGTCGTCCCGGTGCGCGGCGGCCGGGGCCGGTTCGGGGGCGGCGAGGTCGCGCACGAGCCGCTCGAAGGCGGCGAACATGGCGTCGACGACGCCGGGTGCGAAGGTGTCCTCGCGGACGTCCCAGTTGACGAGCAGGCCGCCGTCGAGCTCGGTGACCTGGGCGTCGAGCAGGACCTGCGGCCCCTGGGAGATGATCCACTCCGGGCGCCCGAACTCCTCGCGCACGGCGGGGTCGAACAGCTCGCCGAGCCCCAGCGCGCTGGTGAACACGACCGGGGCGAGCACCTGCTCGCCGCGCAGGCGCCCGGCGTCGCGCAGGATCTCGACGCCGGAGTAGCCCGCGTGGGTGGCGTCGGCGTGCAGCCGGGTCTGCACCCGGCGGGCCCGCTCGACGAACGGGACATGATCGGTGAGGTCGATCTCCAGCAGCACCGAGCTGGTGAAGTCGCCCACCACCCGGTCGACGTCCGGATGGATCTGCGCCCGGTCGAACAGCGGGACGTTCAGCAGGAACCGGGACTGCGTGCTCCACGCGCCGAGCACCTCGGCGAACGCGGTCGCCACCGCCATCGCCGGGGTGACGCCGCGGCGGTGCGCCGCGCGGCCCAGCGCCGCCCGGGCCCGCTGCGGGAGCCGGAAGTGCCGCCGCGACACCCGCGTGGCACCGCCCGGCTGGGGGGCGTTGAGGGCGAGCTCGGGCGGGCCGGGCAGGCTGGGCAGACGGTCCTGCCAGGCCTGCCGCGCCCGCCGGGCCGCCTCCCGCCGGCCGGCCTGGTGCTCGGCGCGGTACCGCCGGTAGGTGTAGGCCGGGGCGGGCTCGACCTCGTCCGGCCGGCCGTAGAGGCGCGCGAGGTCCGCGAGCAGCACGCGGTAGCTGACGGCGTCCGCGGCGACCATGTCGACGTCGAGGTGCAGGCGGGTGGCACCGCCCGGGCGCAGGCTCAGCGCGGTGGAGAAGACCTCGCCGTGCTCGATGTCGAGCATCTGGTGCGAAAGCCGGTCGCGGATCTCCTCGAGCCGGGCGCCGGCCGCGGTCTCGTCGAGGTCGCGCAGGTCGTGGACGGTCAGGCCGCGCCAGCCGGAGTGGGCCTCGACGACCTGGCCGCCGTTGTCGGTCACGCGGGTGCGCAGCGCCTCGTGCCGGTCGACGAGCCGCTCGATCGCCGCGGACAGCCGGTCCGGGTCGAGGCCGTGGCCATCGAACTCGGTGTAGAGGTGGGCGGCGACGCCGCCGAGCGGCTGGGCGGGATCGCGGCCGACCCAGTAGGCGTGCTGCATGAGCGCCAGCGGGAACTCCCCGTCGCCCGCGGTCGACGGCGCGCCGTCCGCCGGCACCACCGTGATCCCGTCACCTGCCGGTGGCCGGGTCGCCTCACCCGCGCCGGCCGCCGCGGCGGGTGACTCCCCGGGCGCCGACCGCGGGCCGGGCACCGGCGCCGTGTCGGGAACCGCGGGAACCGCGGGAGCGGCGGGGTCCGTGGCGGACGGGCGGGCGAGCAGCTTGTACCAGCCGTCGATCGTCGGGTTCTCGGCGAGCTCGCCGAAGGTGATCTCCAGGCCGGCGCGCCGCCAGGCGCCGACCGTCTGGATCAGCGCGATCGACTCCAGCCCGCGTTCGAAGAGGTTGTCCTCGTCGCCGAGCTCGGCCGGGTCCTCCGCCAGCAGGTCGGCGACGGTGCGCCGCAGGCTGTCGCGGTCCGGTCCGCTGGTGCCGGCGGCCGGGCGCGTGCCCACCAGGAAGCGGCTGACGCTGCGCAGCTTCTCCCGGGTCTCCTCCAGTTCCCGCTCGGGTCGGGACGCGCCGACGATGCCGGCCCCGGCGCGCAGCCAGGTCCGCCCGTCGCGCTGGAAGGCGGTGCGCAGTACGAGGGCCGCGTCGAGCGCTCCGTCCGCCCCGACGCTGAGCACCGCCCCGCTGTACAGACCGCGCGGCGACGCCTCGTAGTCGCGGATCAGCTCGAAGGCCGCCGCCTTGGGGATGCCGATCGCGGTGATCGACGGGAAGACGACGGCGAGGGCGTCCCAGCCGTCGTTGCCGGGCGTGAGCCGGCCACTGACCCGCGAGGCGAGGTGCTGCACGCTGCCGCGTTCGAGCACGGACATGAACTCGTCGACGACGACCGTCGCCGGGTCGCACACCGCGCGCAGCTCGTCCTGGGCGGCCTGGACCGACACGGCGTGCTCGTAGACCTCCTTCGGGTCGGCGAGCAGCGCCTCGCGCCGTGCCCGGTCGCCGGCCCCGCCGTCCGCGGCGCCGCCGTCGAGGGCGCGGGTGCCGGCCAGCGGCTGGGTGGAGATCCACCCGTCCGCGGCGACCTCGACGACGGTCTCCGGGCTGAACCCGGTGGCGCGCAGCCCGCCGATGTCGAGCAGGAACGACCGGGCGGGCGTGTTCCCGCGCCGCCCGTGCTCGTAGGTGGCGACCAGGTCGATCTCACCGTCGACCGGGATGAGCCGGGAAAGGATCACCTTGCGCAGGCGGCCGGCCTGGATGTCGTCGACGGCGCGGGTGACGATGCGCCGGTAGTCCTCGGCGCCGTGCTCCAGGTCGGCGGGCACGAGGTCAGTCTCGCTGACGGTGCCGCCGCTGACGGTGCCGCCGCTGACGGCGGCGTCGGCGAGGGCCGCGGCGAGCGTGTCGAGCTCGCCGGGCTCGACCGCGCGCAGTGCCGCCGTCCCCGCCCCCAGGCGCGCCTCGCGGGCGGGGACGACGAGGTGGACCAGCGGCTCGGCCGAGCGCGGGCCGGCGAGCCCCTGGGCGCGCGGGCCGAGCTCGAAGCCGGCCCAGCCGTAGGCGTGCCAGCCGGCGACGGGGATCCCCGCGAGCACCCCCGCCAGGGTCCGCAGCGGGTCGGCGCCGACCGGCTCGACCCGCCAGCCGCCGCCGGTGCGATAGCGGATCTCGTCCCAGAACAGCATGATCTCGGCCAGCGCGCCGTCGCCGAAGCACCAGCACCCGTCGCGCTCGTAGACGGCGAACGGCGCCCGGGCGGCACGGGCCAGGCGGGTGGCGGCCGTGAGCGGATCGCCGGGGAACGGGACCGTCCGCTCGTGGTGGACCTGCGGCGCGGTCACCGGGACACGCCGGCATCGGCGCCGCTGCTCTGGGCGGCCGGGGCAGCCGCGGCGGACGCGGCGGCCTCGGCGGCCTCGGCGGCCTCGGCGGCCTCGGCGGCCTCGGCGGCCTCGGCGGCCTGCATCCGGGCGATCAGGCTGGCCGGGCGCAGGTCCGTCCAGGAGGCCTCGACGTACTCGACGCAGGACGCTCGGCTCGCGGCCCCGTGCACCGTCCGCCAGCCGGCGGGCACCGGCGCGAACGTCGGCCAGAGCGAATGCTGTCCCTCGGCGTTGACCAGGACGTAGAAGCTGCCGTTCTCGTCATCGAACGGGTTGGTCGACATGCGTTCCCAGCTCCTTGGGTCGTTCCGCACGGGGGTTAAGGCCGCTTAACTCAAGTAAGCTTTACCTAAGTGAGCGCACGCGTCCACCCCTGACCGGCGAAAATTCCCACCCGCCGCCCGCCGCCCGCCGGCCGGGCGCCGTTACCGCAGGCGACCGGCTTCGATGCGGACGGTCCGGGGCAGCCGCGCGATGGTCTCCGGGCGGTGCGCGATGACGATCAGCGTCCGGCCGGCGCGCAACCGCTCGACGGCGGATTCCAGCCGCTCCGCCACGTCCGGGTCGAGGTCGGCCGTCGCCTCGTCGAGCAGCAGCACCGGCGGGTCGACGAGGGCGGCCCGCAACAGCCCGACGATCTGCCGCTCGCCGGCGGACAGCTTCTCCCCGCGCGCCCCGAGCGGCGCGTCCAGCCCGCCCGGCAGCCGGGCCACCCAGTCGCCGAGCGCGAGCCGTTCCACCGCCCGCTCCATCGCCGCGCGGGCGGGCGCTCCCGGGGTGAGCGCCAGGTTGTCGGCCAGGGTGCCGGTGATCAGATGCACCTGCTGCGGGATGAGCACGATCCGCTCCCGGACCCGGTGCGCCGGCACGGCCCGCAGGTCGACCCCGCCGTAGCGGACGGTGCCGGCGTCCGGCTCGTACAGCCCGGCCAGCAGCTTCGCGAGCGTCGTCTTGCCCGAGCCGGTGACGCCGACAAGGCCCGCCCGGTCACCGGCCGGGAAGGCGACCGACACGTCGCGCACCACGTCCTCGCGCTCGTCGTAGGCGAAGCGCAGCCCCTGCGCGACGAGGTCGCCCCGCGCCGGCAGCTCGGACCCCGACCGTTGCGGCGCGTCGGGGTCGGCCGGCGGCAGGGCGGCGAGCAGGTCGACGAGCCGGGCGAGGCCGACCCGGGCGAGCTGAGCCTGGCCGGCGAGACCGGACAGCGCCAGCATGCTCTCGAACAGGTTGCGGGTCGCGACGACGAACACGACGACCGTGCCGACGCCGAGCCGCCCGTCGCGCACCAGCCAGACGCTCAGGATCAGCAGCGCCGCCGTCGCCACGCCCTCGATCAGCCCGAACAGCTCCAGCCGGCTCTGCGTGCCGACCGCCCGGTCGCTCGCGGCGAGCAGCCTGTCGTTGTCGGCCCTGAAGCGGCGGACCCATTCCTGGGGTCGACCGGGCGCGACGAGGGCCTCGTGCGCGGTGAGCGTCTCGGTGAAGGTCGCCGTCATCGTCGCGTCCGCGGCCGCCTGCCGGCCGAACGCCGCCGGCGCCGCCCGGTTGAACCAGGCCAGCACCGCCAGCGCGGCGGGCAGGAACAGCCCGATGAGCAGCAGTGACAGCAGCGGGGAGTACACCAGCAGCATCGCCGTCGTCAGCACGGCGGTGAGCCCGACGCTCAGCAGCTGTGGCAGCTGGTCGCGCAGGAACAGCGTCAGGTCGGCGATCTCGCTGGTCGAGCGGCGCAGCAGGTCGCCGGTGCGGTGCGCCTCGACGAAGCGCAGCGGGGCGCGGGCGAGCCGCTCGACCACCAGGTCGCGCAGGGCACGGATGGTCCGCTCGCCGGCGTCCGAGAGCAGCACCTCCGACCAGCGCAGCAGCACCATCCGGGCCAGCACCAGCGCGACGAGCAGCATGACCGCCCACCACAGCTGGCGGCGGTCGCCGTCGGTCACCGCGTCGACGCCCCAGCCGATCGCCGGCGCGATCGCCACCACCGCGGCGGTGCTGGCCACGCTCGCCAGCAGCGCACCGGCCATGATCGCCCGGTGCGGGCGCAGGGACGGCCAGAAGCGGCGGAAGACGCGCGCCGTCGACGGTTCGGCGGTCAGCATCCGGATCTCAGCCACGGCCGCCACCCGCCCCCACGCTCAGGTCGTCCTCGGTCGCGGCCGCCGTGTCCGGATCGACCGGCACGCCGTCCGGGCCCAGCCGGATGATCCGGTCGGCGGCGGCGAGCACCGAGGTGCGGTGCGAGATGACCAGCAGCGCGACGTCGGGCGCCCAGGCCCGCAGCCGGCGCAGGATGGTCGCCTCGGTCGCCGCGTCCACCGCGGCGGTGACGTCGTCGAGGATGAGCACGTCGGGCCGGCCAAGCAGGCCGCGGGCGAGCGCCAGCCGGCCGGCCTGCCCGCCGGACACGCTCGCACCGCGCTCGCCGAGCTCGGTGTCGTAGCCGTCGGGCAGGCTGTCGACGAAGCCGTCGACGGCGGCGACCTCGCAGGCCGCGCGCAGCGCCGCGGCGTCGGCCTCGCGCCCGACCCGCAGGTTGTCGGCGACGGTACCGGCGAGGATCAGCGGCCGCTGCGGCACCAGGCCGACACGGGTGGCGAGCTCCAGCCGAGTGACGCGGCGCAGGTCCACCCCGCCGAGGCTGACGGTGCCGGTGGCCGGATCCTCCAGCCGGCACAGCAGCCGGGCGAGGGTCGTCTTGCCACTGCCGGTCGGCCCGGTGACGGCGACGAACTCGCCGGGGGCGACGTGCAGGTCGACCGGGCCGAGCACCCGGCGGCCCTCCCGTACGGCGGTGACGCCGCTGGCCGCCAGCGCGGCGCCCGCGGGCGGGCTCTGCGCGTCGGCCGGGTCGTCGTCGGTGACCGGGGTGTCGAGGACCTCGGCGATCCGCTCGGCGGCGACGCGGGCCTGGCCGCGTTGGGACAGCAGGTCGACGGCGATCGTGACGGCGAGCGTCAGGGTGGTCATCCACGAGGTGAAGGCGACCAGGCCGCCGATGGTGAGGTCGCCGCGCAGGGCGGCGGTGCCGCCGATGGCGAGCCCGGCGGCGATCGCCAGGCGCGGCATCGCCGGCGGGACGGCCGTCCACGCCGCCGAGATCCGCGCGGCCGCCATCGTGTGCTCGGTGAGCTCGACGCTGCGCTCGTGATGGCGGCGCACCAGCTCCTCCTCGCCGCCGATGCCGCGCACGGCGGCGCTGGCCGACAGCAGGTCCTCGACCGCGTCGGCGCGGGCACCGAACGACGCGGACAGCCGGGTGCTGGCCCTGTCGAACCGGCCGGGGAAGTACGCGTTGGCGAGCGCCACCAGGGGGATCGCGAGCACCGCGACGACCAGCAGCAGCGGGTCGAGCAGGGCGAAGGCGGGCAGCACCACCGCGATGGTGACCACGATCCGGACCCAGATCGACAGGCTCTGCACCCACAGCCGGACCAGGTCGACGTCGCGGGTGGCCCGCATCGCCAGGTCGCCGTGGCCGTAGCGGGCGAGCGCCGGGCGGTCGAAGGCGGCGACCCGCTCCACCAGGGCGGCGCGCAGCGCGTGGGCGACACGGGCCGCGGCCCGGCCGGACCACAGCATGCCGCCCCAGCCGCCGACCGCGAAGACCACCGCGACGAGGACCGTCGGGACGGCCCAGGTAAGCGTGCCGTCCACCGAGCGGGCGGTGATGCCGCGGTCGAGCGCCCGCTGCACGCACCAGGGCAGGGCGAGCATCGCGCCCTGCTGGAGGACCGTGGCCAGCCCGCCGAGGGTGAGGTTCCCCCGCTGCGCGCGCAGCCCCGACCGCAGCAGCCGGTTACCCGACGAGCCCTTCAACCAGCACCATCCCACCGGATCGAGCCCGCGCCGCCGGCCGGCCGCACGGCCCGCGCGGCCGGCGGCTGACGGGCGACCTTACCGTCCCGAAATTTAGGTAAAACTAACTTAAGGCTCCGGGGTGCCGTCAACCTCCCGCGACCGCGACTGCGGTCACGGTCGCGGGCTGCGCGCAGGCGGCGCTGGCGGCGCTGGCGGCGCTGGCGGAGTCGACGGCGCTGGCGGAGTCGACGGCGCTCGCGGAGTCGACGGCGCTCGCGGAGTCGACGGCGCTCGCGGAGTCGACGGGCGCGGCCGGCATGGCCGGTGCGGGTGTCGCCGGCCGGGAGCGCAGCGGGATCACCAGCGGGGTCCCCGACTCGGGGTCGGTGATCACCCGGCAGGCCAGGCCGAAGACCTCCTCGACGAGCTCCGCGGTGACGATCTCGGCCGGCGGGCCCTGGGCGACGATCCGCCCCGCGCGCATCGCCACCAGGTGGGTGGCGTACCGGCTGGCCTGGTTGAGGTCGTGCAGCACCGCGACCAGCGTGTGCCCGGCGTCCGTCAGCAACTGCTCGCACAGGTCGAGCACCTCGACCTGGTGGGCGATGTCGAGGAACGTCGTCGGCTCGTCGAGCAGCAGGATCGGCGTGCGCTGGGCGAGCACCATCGCGAGCCAGACCCGCTGGCGCTGCCCGCCGGACAGCTCGTCGACGGCGCGGTCGGCGAGCTCGGCGACCCCGGTGCGCGCCATCACCTCGCCGACCACCCGCTCGTCCTCGCGCGACCACTGGCGCAGCAGCCGCTGGTGCGGGTAGCGGCCGCGGGCGACGAGGTCGGCCACGGTGATGCCGGCCGGCGCCGTCGCCGACTGGGCGAGCAGGCCGAGCCGGCGGGCGACCTCCTTCGTCGGGTAGGACGAGATCAGTTCACCGTCGAGGTGCACGGTGCCGGCCTTCGGCCGCAGCAGGCGGACCAGGGCGCGCAGCAGCGTCGACTTGCCGCAGGCGTTCGGCCCGACGATCACCGTGAAGGCGCCGTCGGGTATCTCGATCGCCAGCTCGCGGGCGACCACCCGCTTGTCGTAGGCCAGCGTGAGGTCGTGCGCGCTCAGCCGCGTCATCGGCCGGTCTCCCGTCGTCGTCCGCATCCTGCGCCTGGCGCCGGCTCGCAGGCCCGTGCCCGTGCCCGTGCTCGCGCTCGGGCTCGTGCCGGAGCCCGCGCCGGGCCGCCGCCCCGCGCCGTCACGCCCGCCCCCGCTGCCGCAGCAGCAGGACGGCGAGGTACACGCCGCCGACCGCGCTGGTCGCCACCCCGACGGGCAGCTGGGTCGGCGCGAACAGCCGCTGGGCCGCCAGGTCGCTGACCACGACCAGCGCGGCCCCCGCGCACGCCGTGGTCACCAGCGGCGGCGACGCCGCGGCGGTGAGCCAGCGGGCCAGCGGCGGCGCGGTGAGTGCGACGAAGCCGATCGGCCCGGCGGCGGCGGTCGCCACCGCGGCCAGCGCCGCCCCCACGGCGATCAGCAGGATCCGGCTGCGGCGGACGTCCACGCCGAGCGTCCGCGCGGTGTCGGTGCCCATCTCCAGGTAGGCGAGCCGCCGGCGCTGCGCCAGGGCGAGCGGCACCAGGACAGCGAGCGCGGCGGCGAGCGGGCGGACCTGCTCCCAGCCGCGGCTGTTCAGGCTGCCGAGCAGCCACACCTGCGCGGCGACCGCGTCGGCGAGGTCGGCGCGGGTGATCAGGAACGAGTTCACCGACGCGAGCAGGGCGGCCACCGCGATGCCGACGAGGACCAGCCGGGTTGGCGCCACCCCGCCCCGGTTGGCCAGCCCGTACACCAGCGCGCCGGTGAGCACCCCGCCGGCGACCGCGCCGAGCGACGCCTGCGTCGCGTCCCCGCGCAGCACCAGCAGGACGATGATCGCCCCGGTGGCCGAGCCGGTGGTGAACCCGAGGATGTCCGGACTGCCGAGCACGTTGTTCGACACGCTCTGGAAGATCGCCCCGCTCAGCGCCAGACCGGCGCCGACCAGCAGCGCCGTGAGCAGCCGCGGCAGGCGCAGGGAGTTGACGACGAAGTCGGTGCCGCCGTCGGCGTGCCCGACCAGCGCGCGCAGCACGTCCGGGACCGGGACCTCGTAGTCGCCCGTGGTGAGGGTGACGACGCCGGCGACGATCGCGAGCACGGCGAGTCCGGCGCTGATCGCGATCGCCCGCGGGAAGATCCGCAGCGACACGGTGTCCCCGCCGAAGCGCCGCACCCGGTAGCGGACGCCGTGCGGGTCCGGTCCCGGTCGCGTCACCGTGGGCGCCGTCACGGCCGGGCCAGCCGGGTACGGCGGCACAACACGACGAAGACCGGGGCACCGACGATGCCGGTGACGATCCCCACCTGGAGCTCGCCCGGTGCGATGACCACCCGCCCGAGCAGGTCGGAGCCGATCAGCAGGATCGCGGCGAGCACCGCCGAGTACGGCAGGACCCAGCGGTGGTCCGGGCCGACGAGCGCCCGCGCGACGTGCGGCACGGCGAGGCCGACGAACATGATCGGCCCGGCGGCCGCCGTCGCCGCCCCGCTCAGCAGGATGATCGCGAGCGCGCCGGCGAGCCGGGCCTGGTTCAGCCGGACACCGAGACCGCGGGCCGACTCGTCACCCAGGGCCAGGGCGTTCAGCGGGCGGACGAGGGCGAGCGCCAGCACGAGGCCGGCGAGGACGAACGGGCCGGTCGCCCGCAGCGCACCGGTGCCCGTGACGGTGAGCGAGCCGACGTCCCAGAACCGGAAACGGTCGAAGGTGCGCACGTCGAGCAGCAGCACGGCGTTGACGAACGCGCCCAGCACCGCGCTCGCCGCCGCGCCGGCGACCACCAGACCGGCCGGCGTCGCCGCGCCCCGCCCGGCGGTGCCCAGCAGGAAGACCACGACGGCGGCCACGCCCGCGCCGGCGAACGCGAACCACACGTACCCGGCCGGGCTGGTCACGCCGAAGATCGAAATGCCGGCGACGACGGCGGCCGAGGCCCCCCAGTTGACGCCGAGCAGACCCGGTTCGGCCAGGACGTTGCGGGTGAGCGCCTGGGCCAGCGCGCCGGCCACGCCGAGCGCGGCGCCGACCGTGAGCCCCAGCAGGGTGCGGGGGATGCGCAGGTCGTGCACGACCAGTGCGGCCTGCGAACCGTCGTTGTGCCACAGGACGTGCCACACCTCGCCGAACGGCAGGTGATTCGCCCCCACCCACAGGCTGAGCAGGCAGGTCCCGGCCAGCACGACCAGCGCGGCCAGCAGGCCGAGGGCCCGCCCACGCGCGGCGGCCGGCACGCCGACGGCCACCGAGCCGGGCGGCAGTCGCGCGGCATGTGGCGGGGGATGTGGCCCGGGATGCGGCGCGGGATGCGGCGCGGTCGCGGCGCCGGCCGGGATCGGCTCGGCCGGCCGACCCTGCGCGACAGCACGCACCGCATACCTCGCAATCCTTTGCCAGCCAGTTGGCTAAAGGTAGGTTAACCTGCCAACCAGGGAAGCTACAGAGTCGACACGCCCCTCGTCCAGAGGTAGCCCTGCGTCACCATCCGACCGCCACCGGCGAGCCCCGGGCGGCAGATCCGCGAAACCATTCCGGGCACGGCGACACATACGGCGACCAGCACATCCGGCCGGCCGGAGCTTGACAGGCCGGGAGCCGACCCCCGAAGATGCCTTAAGTTAGGTTTCCCTAATTAGTCGGAGCGTATACTTACCGTTACCCACGGAAGAGTCGGCGCGCCCAGGCACCGGAGGATTCGGCAGTGGCAAGACGTCCGGCGTCCGCGGACATCGGCATTCTGGATATCGTCGGAGTGGGATTCGGTCCGTCGAATCTGGCGGTGGCGATCGCCGCGAAGGAACACAACGAGAAGGTCTCCCCCGACGCGGCGCTGCGCGTGTCCTTCCTGGAGCGGCAGTGCCGCTTCGGCTGGCATCGCGGGATGCTCCTCGAGGGGGCCACCATGCAGGTCTCCTACCTCAAGGACCTGGTGACCCTGCGCGATCCGGCCAGCGACTTCAGTTTTCTCACCTTCCTGCACCGGCAGGGCAGGCTCGTCGACTTCATCAACCACAAGACGATGTTCCCGCTGCGCCAGGAGTTCCACGACTACCTGGAATGGGCCGCGGGCCGCCTCGACGACGTCGTCGACTACGACCTGCGGGTGGTCGACCTGCGACCGGTGCTCGTCGACGGGGAGATCGCGCTGATCGACGTGGTCGCCGTCCGCGGTGACACCGGGGAGACGGTCGTACGCCGCGCCCGCAACGTCGTCATCGCCGCCGGGCTGGAACCGAACCTGCCCCCCGGCATCGACCTGTCCGAGCGGGTGTGGCACAACCACGACCTGCTCCACCGGGTGGCGAACCTGCCGCCGGCGGTGCGGGACCGGTTCGTGGTGGTCGGCGCCGGGCAGAGCGCGGCCGAGGTCACCGAGTTCCTGCACACCCGGTACCCGGCGGCCCAGGTCGTCGCCGTCTTCGCTCGCTACGGCTACAGCCCGGCGGACAACAGCGCCTTCGCGAACCAGATCTTCGACCCGTCCGCGGTCGACGACTTCTACGACTCCCCACCCGCGGTGAAGGAGATGCTCAGCACCTATCACCGCAGCACGAACTACTCGGTGGTCGACATCGACCTCATCGACGAGCTGTACCGGCGGGTCTACCAGGAGAAGGTGCACGGCCGGGAACGGCTGCGCCTGCTGCGCGCCTCCCGTCTCACCGACCTGCGCCGTCTGGACGACGGCATCGTCGCCGACGTCGAGTTCCTCCCGACGGGCCAGCGGGAGAGCATCGAGGCGGACGTCATCGTGTACGCCACCGGCTACCGCTCCCGGGACACCCGCACGGTCCTCGGCACGATGGCCGGGCACTGCCGCCGCGACGAGACCGGCCGGCCCCTGCTCGGCCGCGACTACCGGCTGGCCACCGAGACGCCCGCCCAGGCCGGTGTCTACGTGCTCGGCGCCACCGAGCACTCGCACGGCATCTCCTCGACGCTGCTGTCCAACGTCGCGGTGCGCGCCGGCGAACTGGTCCGCTCGGTCACCGAACGGCGCGCGGCCACCGCGGCCGCGGGCGGCGGCGACCCGGCCCCGGCCACCGACCACGACCTCGAGGCCGACCTCGACGGCGGACTCGACGGCGAGCTGGACGCGCTCGCCTCACGCTGACCGCGCCCGCACCCCGGCCGGGACCCGGGGCCCTGGGTCCGGCGCCCACCCACAGCACACCCAAGGAGCAGCGACGTGCGTGTCGTCATGTTCGGCTACCAGACCTGGGGACATCGCACCCTGCGGGCACTCCTCGACTCGGAACACGAGGTCACGCTGGTCGTCACCCATCCGCCGAGCGAGCATGCCTACGAGCGGATCTGGTCCGACTCGGTGGCCGACCTCGCCACCGCACACGGCGTGGAGGTCGCCCTGCGCGCCCAGCCCGACGACGAGGACCTCATGACGCTGCTCAAGGCGGCCGACCCGGACGTCATCGTGGCGACGAACTGGCGCACCTGGATCCCGCCGCGGATCTTCGAGCTGCCCCGGTACGGCACCCTGAACGTCCACGACTCGCTGCTGCCGGCCTACGCGGGCTTCTCCCCGTTGATCTGGGCCCTGATCAACGGGGAGAAGGAGGTCGGCGTGACCGCGCACATGATGGACGCCACCCTGGACGCGGGCGACATCGTCCTGCAGCGCCGCGTCGCGGTCGGCCCGCGCGACACCGCGACCGACCTGTTCCATCGCACGCTGGAGCTGTTCGGGCCGATCACCGTGGACGGCCTCGCCCTGATCGCGTCCGGCCGCACCGACTGGACGCCGCAGGACCGTTCGAAGGCCAGTTTCTTCCACAAGCGCGCCGCCGAGGACAGCCTGATCGACTGGACCTGGTCCGCCGAGGAGCTCGACCGGCTCGTACGGGCCCAGTCCGATCCGTACCCCAACGCCTACACCTACCGGCGCGGCGAGCGGGTGCGCGTCGTGGCGGCCCGCGTCTCAGAGGGCCGCTACGGCGGGACGCCGGGCCGGATCTTCTACCGTGAGGGCGACGGTGTGGTGATCGTCGCCGGCGCGGATGCCCGTCGCGGGCGCAACCACGGCCTGGCCATCACCCGCGTCCGCCTCGACGACGGCACCGAGCTGCCCGCCCTCGACTACTTCACCACGATGGGCGGCTATCTCACCCGCCAGCCCTGAGCGAGCCCGCCCTCGGCGCGTCCGGCGGCGGCAGGTCGATGCGCCAGGGCACGCTGATGACGACGACGCCGGGCTGGAACAGCAACCGGGCCTTGATCCGCAGGGCGCTCTGGTTGTGCAGGATCTGCTGCCACCAGCGATTGACCACATATTCCGGGATGACGACGGTGACCACGTCGCGGGGGCCGGCGCGGCGCAGCGAGCGGACGTGGTCGAGCACCGGGCGGGTGATCTCGCGGAACGGCGAGTCGAGGATGCGCAGCGGGACGTCGAGGACGTGGCGTTCCCACTCGTCGCACAGCGCCTGTGCCTCCTCCCGGGACACGGCGACCGTCACCGCCTCAAGGTCGGTCGGGTTCAGCGCGCGGGCGTAGGACAGTGCTCGGACGGTCGGCAGGTGCAGCCGCGACACCAGGACGATCACGTGGTTGCGGCTCGGGCGGGTCAGCCGGACCTGGTCCGGCACCCGCAGCGACGCGGCGAGCCGGTCGTAGTGGCCGCGGATGCCCCGCATCAGCCCGAACAGCACCGGCATCGCCACCACCACGATCCAGGCACCTTCGAGGAACTTGCTCAGCAGCACGATCACCAGGACGAGCGCCGTCACGCCCACCCCGACCGCGTTGATCGCCTGCGCGCGCCGGAGGCGCCGCCGCCCCGCCGCGTCCACGGCCTCGCCACCGGCACCGGCACCGGCACCGGCACCGGCCAAGCCGCCATCGCCCGCACCCGCCACACCAGCACCAGCACCAGCACCAGCACCAGCACGGTCGCCGTTCTGGGCCAGCTCACGCTGCCAGTGGCGGACCATGCCGGCCTGGCTGAGGGTGAACGAGACGAACACGCCGATGATGTACAGGTGGATCAGTGACTGCGTGTTCGCGTCAAAGACGGCGAGCAGCAGCCCGGCCGCCGCCGCGAGCAGCACGATCCCGTTGCTGAAGACCAGCCTGTCACCCCGGTTGTACAGCTGGCGCGGCAGGTAGCGGTCGCGGGCGAGGATCGAGGCGAGCGCCGGGAAGCCGTTGAACGCGGTGTTCGCGGCGAGGACGAGGATGCCGGCGGTGAACACCGTGTTCCAGTAGAAGAGGAAGGTCCGGCCGAACACGGCGGCGCTGATCTGGGAGATCGCCGTCGGCACGGCGGCGCCCGCCGGCAGCCCCAGGTAGTCCGCGCGGTTCTCGGCCATGTGCACATGGCTGACCAGTCCGAGGATCGTGATGCCGACGAACATGCTGACCGCGAGCAGCGCCATCCCCGCCAGGGTGGCGGCCGCGTTGCGGCTCTTCGGCCGGCGGAAGGCGGGCACGCCGTTGCTGATCGCCTCGACTCCGGTCAGCGCCGTGCACCCGTTCGCGAACGCCCGCAGGATGAGTACCACGGCAAGCAGGCCCGTGGTGGAGCTTGTCGCGCGCAGCTGGTAGTCGGCGGTCTCGGCACGCATCGGCTCGCCGGCGATCCCCCGGTAGAGCGCCCAGGCGAACATCAGGTAGATGCCGACGACGAACCCGTAGGTCGGGATCGCGAAGATACGCCCCGATTCGCGCATCCCGCGCAGGTTCATCAGCATCAGCAGGGCGACGAACCCGAGCGAGATCGGCAGTGCGTGGCCGGCGAGGCTGGGCGCCGCGGAGATGATGTTCCCGACGCCGGCGGCGACGGACACGGCGACGGTGAGCACGTAGTCGACGAGAAGGGCGCTGGCCGCGGCGAGCCCCGCGGTGGCGCCGAGGTTCTCGGACGCGACGACATACGCTCCGCCGCCGTTCGGATAGGCGTGCACCGTCTGCCGGTAGGACGCCACGACGATCAGCAGGGTCAGCGCGACGGCCGCCGCGATGTACGGGGCGACGTGGTACAGGGCGAGTCCGCCGACGGCGAGCGCGACGAGAATCGACTCCGTCGCGTACGCCACGGAGGACAGCGGGTCGCTGCAGAACACGGGCAGCGCGAGCCATTTCGGCAGTTCCGTCTCGGCGAGCCGCTCGCTGCGCATCGGCCGCCCGACGAGCAGCCGCCGGACGAGGTCAGTGGCCACCGTCGCCTCCCACGGACCGGGACGCCCAGGACGAAGGCGGAATGAGGTCGCGCATCGGACTCCCGGTTCGATCGGAACACGTCGGTGGGAGTCAACCGCGACGACGCTCGCGGTGCCGGATTCTCTAACAGGATGCTAACGCCGCCCCGCGATCCCTCCGGCGACGCTCACACCGATCTCGCCCGTGTCGCACGCCGCGCCGATCACCTCATTGCCTGCCCGGCGATTCCGGTTCACCATCCGCCCCCCTGAGCGGAAATGTCTCGACCAGGCTCCACCCCTCGTCGTAGGCCACGATCCACACGTGGTCGGCCGAACTAGTGAGAGGTAGGAACCGGCGCACCCGCGCCGCGACCGCGGCGCCATCGTCGGCCGCCAGGCCCATCGCGAGCGTGACATGCGGAGCCGGGTCGGCGCCGAACCTGCCGCCGTAGGGCACCACCTGCGGCCACCGCGCCCGGAGCCCGGCGACCAGCGGCCGCAGCGCCGGCACCGGCAGGTGGACGAATCCCGGCGCGGGCACCACGTCGAGAAACTCCACCGCGATCGGCCGCGTCCGCGCGGCGAACTCCCGCAGCCACCCCAGCACCTCGTCGTCCACCACGGACGCGTCGAGGAACGGGTACAGCAGCGACACATGGGCGGCGACACCCTGCCGAACCGCCTGCGAATGACTACTCGCCACCTCCTGCAGCAACCGATCGGCGACCGGTACCGGAACCACCACCGCCGTCTGCCCTCGCGTCGGCACAGCACCACCTTTCCCTCGTACAGGGCCACGAAAGCCCAGTATCGCCGCGCTCCACCGACGTGCGCGGCGGCCGGCGCTGTCGCTGCGACGACCCCGGCGACCCCTGCCCTCTACCCGGGCCGCTGGGATGGCGTGATGGCCTGGTCGATCAGGGTCTTCGCGAGTTCGTGGGCGTCCTGGACGGGCCGGGTGTCGTTGAGTGAGGTCGAGAGCGCGCGGGCTCCTTCGAACAGCAGGGCCAGTTGCCGCGCAAGGGTTTCCGGGTCGCGGGCGCCCGCTTCGGCCGCGACCTCGGCCAGGCGGTGGGTGAACGTTCGTTTGTGCTGCTCGACCAGTTCCGCCACCTCGGGCATGGTTCCCGCGGTCTCGACGGCGGCGTTGTGGAACGGGCAACCGCGCACGACCCCGTCCGGGGGAGGCGCGGGTTCGAGGAACAGCGCGAGCAGTCGCGCCCGCGGATCGAGATCATCGCGCGCCAACTGTGCCACGGCGGGCACCGGGGTCTCGGTGATGAAGCGCCGCAGATAGGCGGCGACGATCGCATCCTTGCTGGGGAAGTG
This sequence comes from Frankia sp. RB5, assembly GCF_059816245.1. Classification (NCBI taxonomy): domain Bacteria; kingdom Bacillati; phylum Actinomycetota; class Actinomycetes; order Frankiales; family Frankiaceae; genus Frankia; species Frankia sp. RB5. Next base: position 26,139 of record NZ_JCBATA010000033.1, on the reverse strand, counting down.
CTGGTACAGGGTGCGGGTGGACACGTGCGCCACGTCGGTCAGCCGGGCGATGCCGGTGGCGTGAATGCCGTCTCGCGCGAACAGTTCCGCCGCAGCCCGCAGGATGCGGTCCCGCGCGCCACGCCCACCCCGGTGGATCGGCTCGATATTGGTCACACCTCCAAGTATAGCGATCATTTTACTTTCGACGGAGGATCGACTACCGTCAAACACAATGATCGCTGTACTTTGCGGGAGGGCATCATGCGATACCTGACCTTCGGCCGCGGCAATGGCCTACGCGTCTCCGAATATGCCCTGGGGGGCGGGAATTTCGGCACCCGGTGGGGCAGCGGCAGCGATCTCGGGGAGTCGGCCCGGATGCTCGACCGGTTCGCCGCCGCGGGCGGCACCTTCATCGACACCGCCGAGACCTACCAGGCTGGGGAGTCCGAAGAGATCCTCGGGGAACTGCTGCCCGCGCGGCGGGACCAGTTCACGCTGGCGACGAAGTTCGCCGTCGGGACGGGCCCCGCCGCGGGCGTACAGGGCACGGGAAACTCTCGCCGGAACATGGTGCGGGCGGTTGAGGGCAGCCTGGCCCGGTTGCGCACCGACCGAATCGACCTGTTGTGGGTGCATTTCCCGGACACGGTCACCCCGGTCGAGGAGATCGTGCGCGCGCTGGATGATCTGGTGCGGGCCGGGAAGATCCTCTACGCGGGGCTGTCGAATTTTCCGGCCTGGCGTACCGCGCGCGCTGTCACGCTCGCGGAGGTGCGTGGCTGGGCCCCGATCGTGGGCGTGCAGTTCGAGTACAGCCTCGTCGAACGTTCCGCCGATCGGGAGATCCTGCCGATGGCCGAGGCGCTGGGCCTGGGCGCGACACTCTGGTCGCCGTTGGGTGGTGGGCTGTTGACCGGCAAGTACCGGCACAGCGCGGAGGGCCGGCTCACCACGTTTGGGCAACTGGTCCACACCGAGGACACCGCGCAGAAGAGCGTGGTGGTCGACACGGTACTCGAGGTTGCCGGCGAACTCGGGACAGCGCCGGTGCAGGTCGCGATGGCGTGGCTGCGGCACCGGGCCGCGATCGCCACGACCGGACTGGTCCCGGTGATCGGGCCACGCACCGTGGCCCATCTGGACGCCTACCTCGCGGCCCTGGACGTTCGGCTGAGTGAGGAACAGTACCAGCGACTGGAGAAGGTCAGCCGGATTCCACTCGGCCAGCCCCACGAATCGGTGGCCGCCACCACCCCGACACTGCTCGGCGGCCCGGGCGTCGACTTCCGACCCCCGATCGTGCCCGTCGCCTGAGGAGAAAACGATGGTGACCAGGTAGGCCGGAGGCGTCCGGCGGGGCCGGAGGCGTCCGGCGGGGCCGGACTGAGGCCGCGGCCGTGCCGTCGCTCGATACCGATCGGCTCAGCGGGCTGATGAGTGAAGAGGTCGGCCGCGATCGACGGGCAGCTTGCGGCGGCTCGGGCCGTGTGGAGGGTGATCCGGCGTTCGATAGCGTCGCGGCTGAGCGGCCGGCCGGTGATGGTGGGGCACAGCGGGTCGCCGGGATTCCCGGCGCGTTCCGCAACGCGCCGTGAACGGCACCGGCCACCGGCCGACCCAACCCCCTGCCAGCCGGCCTCCGGCAACTCGACCACTACCTCGACCGCCTCCACCTCGCCACCGGCACCCTGGCCGTCTTCGACCAACGCCGCGGCGACGCCAGCCCGGGCAGGTCCGACACGTTCCCCGGACCGGCAGCGACGACGTCGTCGGTCAGCATCCGGCTTCACAACGGGGGGAGTCGGCTATGCGGGAGCCGACTGGGCGCCGCGCAGGAGGCGCCCGGGAAGCGCGCCGGTGTGGACGCCCTCCCGATAGGTGACGGCGCCGGACTTCACCGTGGCGACGTAGCCGTCGGCCCGCTGGACGAGGCGGCGCCCCCCGGCCGGCAGGTCGTAGACCGCGCGCGGCGCGTGCAGGTGCAGGCGTTCGAGGTCGAGGACGTTGAGGTCGGCCCGCATGCCGGCGGCGATCCGACCACGATCCGCGAAGCCCATCGCCCGCGCCGGCTCGAACGTCAGCAGCCTGACCGCGTGCGCAAGCGTCACGCCCCGGCCGTCGGTGGCGTCCCGCATCCAGTAGGTCAGCAGATACGTCGGATACGCCGCGTCGCAGATCGTCGAGTAGTGTGCCCCGCCGTCACCGAGCGCCAGCACGGTGAGGTCGTGCCCGAGCAGGTCGCGCCCCGAGCCCTCGAACCGCGCACCGACCAGGTTGCCCAGCGGCCGGTAGAGGATCTCGTGGCCGTCGCGGGCCAGCAGCGCCTCGTAGATCTCCTCGGCCGGGCTGCGACCCGCCGCGCGGGCGCGCGCCGCGATGCTGTCGGAGGCGGCCGGGTTGTAGTTCGGCGGGTCGCCCAGGACGAACATCCGCTCGAGGTCGGACACGATGTGCGTGAAGAACGCGTGCGGATGTGCCGGCGTCTCCGCCAGCAGCCGGCGGCGCGTCTGCGGCTCGCGCAGGGCCGCGACCTTCTCCGCGAGCGGCAGCCCGGCGAGCGGCGCGTAGCTCGGGTTCAGCGCGAACGGATGCAGCGAGAGCTCCAGGCCAAGCAGCGCGCCGGTGGGCCGCGGCAGCATCTGCCCCCGGATCGCGAGCCCCTCCGCCCGGGCCTGGTCGAGATGGCCGAGCATCTCCCGCCAGCCGCCCGGCTGCTCCTCGTGCTGCATGAAGGTGAACGAGACCGGGCGCCCGGAGCGGCGCGCGATCGCGTGCAGCAGCGCGTACTGCTCGGCGACCGGGAGCCTCGTGTTCGGCACCATCTGGAAGACGCCGGCTCCAGCGTCGCGCAGGCCGTCGGCGAGCGCGAGCGCCTCCTCGTCCTCGGTGTGGATCGAGGGAGCGGGCCGTCCGTCGGTGAACCGGTGCGCGTACGTCCGCGACGTCGAGACACCCACGGCGCCGGCGCGGATCGCCTGCGCGGTCAGGCGGCGCATCTCGGCGAGGTCGCCGGTGGTCGGCGGCTCGAGCTCCGCGCCGCGCTTCCCCATCACGTAGACCCGCAGCGGCGAGTGCGGCAGCTGTGCCGCGAAGTCGATGTCAGCCTCCCGCGCCGCAAGGGCTTCGAGGTAGTCCGGGAACGACTCCCAGTTCCACGGCAGACCCTCCGCCATGACCACCTCGGGGATGTCCTCGACCCCCTCCATCAGGCTGATCATCATCGGGCGTTCGGCCGCGCGCGCCGGCGCGAAGCCCACACCGCAGTTGCCCATGACGACCGTCGTGACACCATGGTTCGACGAGGGTGAGAGCCGGTTCTCCCACGTCACCTGCCCGTCGTAGTGGGTGTGGACGTCGACGAAACCAGGCGTGACGATCGCGCCCGCCGCGTCGATCTCCTCGCGGCCACCGCCCGTGACCGTGCCGACCTCGACGATCCGGTCGCCTAAGACCGCCACGTCCGCATCCACCTGCTCCGCGCCGGTCCCGTCGACGACGGTGCCACCGCGGATCACCAGATCGAACTCCCGCGCCATCACGCCCACCACCGCTTTCTGATCCGGCGCCCCGCCCTCGTCCACAAGGTCGGCCGTCGGCGAGGCCCGCCGCCCGCGCATGATTCGGCTCTCACTCTCGCACGTGCGGCCGGGGTGACACCCGACGTCCAACTGGCCGGGCGGGCGAATACCGCATGGTCAGTGCTCCGAGACGAAGACGAACTCGCCGGTCAGCGCAGCAGGTCGGCGACTAGGCACGGCGGCCTCGGCGCCGACGTCTGGACGGCGGCCCCTCGCTCCGTTCGCGTTCGCGGTCTTCAGGGCTGATATTCGCGGTCTTCAGGGCTGATAGCGGTAGCCCATTCCCGGTTCGGTGGTGAGGTGCCGAGGGCGGGACGGATCCGGTTCGAGCTTGCGGCGCAGGCGGTTGACGTACAGGCGCAGGCTCGAGGTGTCGTCGCCGTGGCCTGGGCCCCAGACCTGGTCGAGCAGCACCCGGGAGCTGATCAGCTTTCCCGGTTCGCGGACCAGGGCCGCCAGCAGCCGCCACTCCGTCGGCGTCAGCCGCACCGCCGCCACCCGCTCGCCCGCCGCGCCACCCTCGACCGCCGCGCCGCCCTGGACCGCCGCGCCGCCCTGGACCGCCGAGGCCAGCTCGGCCGCCCGGTTCACCGCAGGCGTGGACTCCTCCGCCGAGAGAGTGCGCCGAGACGGGTCCGCGGCGGTGACGGACCTGGCGGCGAAGTCGATGCGGTGGCGGCCGATGACGATCACCGGGCCGGCCTCGGCGGAGCCGGAGCGGCGGGTGACGGCGCGGATGCGGGCGAGCAGCTCCTCGATGGAGAACGGCTTGGTGACGTAGTCATCGGCGCCCGCGTCCAGGGCGGAGATCTTGTCCTGCCCGGAGGTCCGGCCGGAGAGCACGATGATCGGGACCCGGGTCCAGCCGCGCAGCCCGCGGATGACGTCGATGCCGTCCATGTCGGGCAGGCCGAGGTCGAGAACGACCAGATCAGGCGGCTGGCCGGCGGCCTCGGTGAGGGCGTGGGCTCCGGTCGCCGCCGTGCGGACCTCGTGGCCGCGGCTGCGCAGGTTGATCCGCATCGCGCGCAGCAGCTGCGGCTCGTCCTCGACAATCAGGATGCGTCCCACCCTGCCCTGGCTCCCTTCGCCACCATGCCGGCACTACCGCCGGCTCGGGGTGAGCGCGTCCAGCGCCCGGTTGAGGTTGAGCACGTTGACCGCCGGTTCGCCGAGGAAGCCGAGCGACCGGCCGACCGTGTGTGCCTGGACCAGCGTCCGCACCCGCGCGACGGTCAGCCCACGGGCGCGGGCGACCCGGGCGGCCTGCAGGTCAGCGTAGGCGGTGCTGATCTGGGGGTCGAGGCCGCTGCCGCTGGCGGTCACCGCGTCGGCGGGCACGGCGGGACGCGCCGGCGCGTCGCCCCGGACGAGCACCCGCTGCCCGGCGGTGATGTCGTCGGCGAGCGTGCGACAGCTGACGGCGACGCCGCCGTAGGTGGCGACGAACGGCCGCGCCGGGCACAGCTCGTTCACGCTGACGACCCTGGTGATCCGCCCGCTGTACCCGGGACCGGCGTGGTAGACGGCGAGCACGGCTCCGACGCCGCTCGCGGTGCAGTAGGGTCGCCGCCCGTCCACGCCGTCGAACGCGCCGATGGCGGCACTGCGGGAGCAGACCTGGGTGAGCAGGCTCTGCCGGCTCTCGTCGTCGGCCTTGGTCGCGGGGTCGTCGAAGGTGTCGACGACATCCTCGGGGCCGAGGTTCGATGCCGAGGTCGACGTGGGGTCGTAGCCGTCACCGGCCACCGAGGGGCGGGACTGGAAGTAGCGGGCGATCGGATCGCCGTGAGCATCGGTGAACGACTGGCCGATCAGCGCCGAGCCGACCCGGTGGCCCGCCGCGTCGGTGACGAACGAGCCGTCCGCCCGGTCGCGCAGTCCGGGCAGCTGGGCGATGCCGAGGATCGCCAGGGGATACGCGAGGCCGAGTACGACGGTGAACACGAGCAGGATCCGCAGCGCGGCCAGGTGCTGGCGCATCCAGCCGGGAAGACGCGCGAACATGGGTCAGCCCACCCCCGGGACGAACTGGATCAGCAGATCGATGATCTTGATGCCGACGAACGGCGCGATGACCCCGCCGATGCCGTAGCGGGACAGGTTGCGCGACAGCAGCGCCGAGGCACTGCTCGGCACGTACCGCACGCCGCGCAGCGCCAGCGGGATCAGGGCGACGATGACGAGCGCGTTGAAGATGACGGCCGACAGGATCGCCGACTCCGGCGTCGCCAACCGCATGATGTTGAGCCGGTCGAGCCCGCCGTAGACGCCGGCGAACATCGCCGGGATGATCGCGAAGTACTTGGCGACGTCGTTGGCGATGGAGAACGTGGTCAGCGCGCCGCGGGTGATGAGCAGCTGCTTGCCGATCTCGACGATCTCGATCAGCTTCGTCGGGTCGCTGTCGAGGTCGACCATGTTTCCGGCCTCCTTGGCGGCGGAGGTGCCGGTGTTCATGGCGACGCCGACGTCGGCCTGGGCGAGCGCCGGGGCGTCGTTCGTGCCGTCGCCGGTCATCGCGACGAGATGGCCCTTGGCCTGCTCGGCGCGGATGAGCGCCAGCTTGTCCTCCGGGGTGGCCTCGGCGAGGAAGTCGTCGACGCCGGCCTCCGCGGCGATCGCCTTCGCCGTCAGCGGGTTGTCGCCGGTGATCATGACCGTACGGATGCCCATCCGGCGCATCTCGTCGAACCGAGCCCGCATGCCCGTCTTCACGACGTCCGCCAGCTGGATGACGCCGAGCACCCGCGCCCGCCGCGTCCCGCCGCCCCCGCCCCCGCCGCCGGTGCCGCCGGTGCCGCCGGCGGCGTCGTCGGCGTCGTCGGCGTCGTCGGCGTCGTCGGCGGTGCCGGCGATCTCGGCGACGACCAGTGGGGTGCCGCCGGCGGCGGAGACGCCGTCGACGATCTCCCCGAGTTCGGTGGGGACGCTGCCGCCGGCGGCCCGCACCCAGGCAATGACCGCGCTCGCCGCGCCCTTGCGGACCTGCCGCCCGACACCCGTGTCGGGATCGGCGAGGTCAACCCCGGACATCCGGGTCTGCGCGGTGAACGGGACGAACGTCGCCGACCGCAGCTCGCCGGGCGACCGTTCCCGCAGCCCGTGGCGTTCCTTGGCGAACACGACGACCGAGCGTCCCTCCGGCGTCTCGTCGGCGAGCGAGGACAGCTGGGCCGCGTCGGCGAGCATCGCCTCCCCGACGCCGGGCACCGGCAGGAATGCCCGTGCCTGCCGGTTGCCGAAGGTGATGGTGCCGGTCTTGTCCAGCAGCAGGGTGCCGACGTCGCCGGCGGCCTCGACGGCGCGCCCGCTCATCGCCAGCACGTTGCGCTGCACCAGCCGGTCCATCCCGGCGATGCCGATCGCGGACAGCAGCGCCCCGATCGTCGTCGGGATCAGGCAGACGACCAGCGACACCAGCACGATGCCGGTGATGCCGTGGCCGGTGAGCGCGGCCGAGTCGGGCAGCGCGGGCTGCAGCGACTTCGTGTAGATCGCCAGCGGCTGCAGGGTGGCGACGGCGAGCAGGAAGATGACGGTGAGCGCGGCGAGCAGGATGTTCAGCGCGATCTCGTTGGGGGTGCGACGGCGGTCGGCGCCCTCGACCAGCCGGATCATCCGGTCGATGAAGCTCTCGCCGGGCTGCTGGGTGATCCGCACGACGATCCGGTCGGAGAGCACCTTCGTCCCGCCGGTGACCGACGACCGGTCGCCGCCGGACTCACGGATCACCGGCGCCGACTCGCCGGTGATCGCCGACTCGTCGACGCTGGCGATGCCCTCGACGACGTCGCCGTCGCCGGGAATGAGTTCCCCGGCGGCGACCACGACGACGTCGTCCCGGCGCAGCCGCGGCGCCGGCACCTCCTCGACGGTGACCGCGGTTCTGTCCGCCGCCGCACCGGAGCCGTCATGGGCGACCGGTTGGCCGTCCCCGGCGGTGCGGAGGTCGTCGAGCGCGGCGCCGGGCGACCAGCCGGTGAGACGGCGGGCGACGGTGTCGGTGCGGGTGCGGCGCAGTGCCTCGGCCTGCGCCTTGCCTCGGCCCTCCGCCACCGCCTCGGCGAGGTTCGCGAAGATGACCGTCAGCCACAGCCAGCCGGTGATCAGCCAGCCGAACACCGACGGGTCGCCGATCGCGAGCACCGTGGTGAACACGGCGCCGACCTCGACGATGAACATGACCGGGTTGTGCCACATCGTGCGTGGGTCGAGCTTGCGCAGCGCGCCCGGCAGGCTGCGCACCAGCTGGGACGGATCGAGCAGGCCGCCGCCGACGGGTCGTGCGCCGCCTGCGCCGGGGCTCGAGGGACCGCCGTGCCCCGAGCTCGGCGGGCGTCCGCCGGCGCCGGTGTCGAGGGTCGTGGTGCTCATGCGTGGATTCCTTCTGCGAGCGGGCCGAGCGCGAGGGCCGGGAAGAACGTCAGCGCGACGATGATCAGGGCCACGGCGGCGAGCATTCCGGCGAACTGCGGCCGGTGGGTCGGCAGCGTGCCGACGGTCGCCGGCACGGGCTGCTGACGGGCGAACGATCCGGCCATCCCGAGCACGAACAGCAGCGGCAGCAGCCGGCCGAACAGCATCGCGAGGCCGAGCGCCGTGTTGTACCAGGTGGTGTTGACGGTGATGCCGGCGAACGCCGACCCGTTGTTGTTGGCAGCCGAGGTGAACGCGTACAGCACCTCCGACAGCCCGTGCGCGCCGGAGTTGAGCATTCCGGCCCGTTCCCCGGGAAGGCCCATGGCGACGCCAGTGCCGAGCAGCACGATCGTCGGTGTCGCGAGAAAGTAGAGAGCGGCGAACCTGATCTCCCGGGACCCGATCCGTTTACCGAGGTATTCGGGCGTCCGGCCGATCATGAGCCCCGCCACGAAGACCGTGACGACGGCGAGGACGAGCATCCCGTAGAGGCCGGATCCGGTGCCGCCGGGGGCGACCTCGCCGAGCATCATGTTGAACAGCAGGGTCGCCCCGCCGAGGCTCGTGTACGAGTCGTGGAACGAGTTCACCGCACCGGTGGAGGTGAGCGTCGTCGCGCTGGCGAACAACGACGAGTTCGGCACGCCGAAGCGGGTCTCGGTGCCCTCGGTGGCCGCGCCGACCGCGGTGGGCACCGTCCCGTGGTGGAGGGCCTGGAACGTCGCGCCGACCGCGAAGCTGGCGATCGCCAGCGCCGCCATCACCGAGACGATCGCGAGGCCCTGGCGGCGGTCGCCGACCAGGCGGCCGAAGGTTCGCGGCAGCGAGAAGGCGATGACCAGCAGCAGGTAGATCTCGACGAGGTTGGTCCACGACGTCGGGTTCTCGAACGGATGCGCCGAGTTGACGTTGTAGAAGCCGCCGCCGTTGGTGCCGAGTTCCTTGATGGCCTCCTGGCTGGCGACCGGTCCACCGGTGATCGCCTGATGGCCACCCGCGAGCGTGTCGACGATCCGGACGCCGTGCAGGTTCTGGATGGCGCCGCCAGCGACGAGCACGATCGCGGCCAGCACACTGATCGGCAGCAGGATCCGGATCACCGCCCGGGTGAGGTCCACCCAGAAGTTCCCCAGCTCGTCGCCGGTGCCGCTACCGCCACCGAGCGGAAAGTCGCCACGCCCGCCCGCCGTGGCGGCCTGGGTCGTCGCCGCCCGGCGTCGGGCCAGGCCGCGGACCAGCGCGATCGCCACCGCGATGCCGACGGCGGCGGAGGCGAAGTTCTGCACGGCGAGGCCGGCCATCTGGACCAGATGGCCCAGGGTCGACTCGCCGGAGTACGCCTGCCAGTTCGTGTTCGTCGTGAAGCTGACCGCGGTGTTCCAGGCCAGCGGCGGGGCGACCCCGTGGAAGCCGAGATCGAGTGGCAGGTAGGCCTGCACGCGTTGCAGCAGGTACAGCAGCAGCACGCTGACCAGCGAGAACGCCAGCACGCCTCGGGCGTACACCGGCCAGCGCTGCCCGGCCTCGGGGTTCACCCCGGTCAGCCGGTAGACGGCCCGCTCAACCCGGAGGTGCCGCTTCGAGGTGAACACCCGGTACATGTAGTCGCCGAACGGGCGATACGTGATCCACAGCGCCGCGACGAGCAGCGCGACGGCCAGTACCCCGGCTACGGAACTCGACATCAGAACCGCTCCGGGAACAGCAGGGCGACCAGGACGTAGATCCCGAGCCCGACCGCCAGTACCAGGCCGGCGATGTTCTCCGCGTTCACAGCCTTTCGACTCCTCGCAGGACAAGCGCCAACAGCGCGAAACAACCCAGCGTCAGCAGGACGTACACCACGTCTTGCATGCGCCTCCTCCTTCACCCGGCAAGGGCCTCAGTAAAGCCCGAAGAAATCCGAAACGGACGATCGATCACACGCTTCTCACGGCAGCGTCGCCGATTCTCACGGATCACTAACATCGATCAAGAAAAAGCGGCCTGTCCGGACGTTCCGATGGTTCCCACACAGGCCGGACCAGGGCAGCATGGAGGCCGTGTCACGAGTACGGGGAACACTGCGGATCTATCTGGGGGCGGCGCCCGGAGTCGGGAAGACCTACGCCGCCCTCGACGAGGCGCGCCGGCGCCGCGACCGGGGGACCGACGTCGTCGTCGGCCTCGTCGAGACGCACGGCCGCGCGCACACCGCCGAGATGCTCGAGGGTCTGGAGGTGATCCCCCGCCGCTTCCTCGAGCATCGTGGCGCGTCGTTCACCGAGATGGACCTCGACGCGGTGCTGGCCCGGCGTCCCGCCGTCGCCGTCGTCGACGAGCTCGCGCACACGAACGTCCCCGGCAGCCGCAACGCCAGGCGCTGGCAGGACGTCCAGGAGCTGCTCGCCGCCGGCATCAGCGTCATCTCCACCGTCAACGTCCAGCACCTGGAATCCCTCAACGACGTCGTCGAGACGATCACCGAGGTCCCGCAGCGGGAGACCGTCCCCGACGCCGTCGTCCGCCAGGCCGACCAGGTGGAGCTGGTCGACATGGCCCCCGAGGCGCTGCGGCGGCGGATGGCCCACGGCAACATCTACGCCCCCGACAAGGTCGACGCGGCGCTGGCGAACTACTTCCGCCCCGGCAACCTGACCGCGCTGCGCGAGCTGGCCCTGCTCTGGCTCGCCGGCAAGGTCGACGACCAGCTCGACCGCTACCGTGCCGAACACGGCATCGGCGGCGTCTGGGAGACCCGCGAACGGGTCGTCGTCGCGCTCACCGGCGGCCCCGAGGGCGACACCCTGATCCGCCGCGCCGCCCGCATCGCGTCCCGGACCAAGGGCGCGGACCTGCTCGCCGTGCACGTCGCCCGCTCCGACGGCCTCACCGGCGCGGACCCCGCCGCCCTCGCCGGCCAGCGCGCCCTCGCCGAGAGCCTCGGCGGCACGTTCCACCAGGTCGTCGGCGACGACGTGCCGTCCGCCCTGCTCGACTTCGCCCGCTCCGCCAATGCCACCCAGCTCGTCCTCGGCGCGAGCCGCCGCGGCCGCCTCGCCCGCATCCTGTCCCCCGGCATCGGCGTGACGACGACGAACGCCTCCGGTCCGATCGACGTGCACATGGTCACCCACGCCGAGGTCGGCTCCGGCTGGCGGCTGCCCCGGGTGCACAGCGGCCTCGCGCCGCGCCGCCGCGCCGCCGCCACCCTGCTGACCCTCGCGCTCGTCCCCGCGTTGACCGCCCTGCTCGTGAACGGCCGCGGCACCGTCAACCTGGCGTCCGAGATCCTCGGCTATCTGATCATCGTGGTGCTGGTGTCGATCGTCGGCGGCTTCTGGCCGGCCCTGCTGTGCGCGCTGGGCAGCGGCCTGCTGCTGAACTACTACTTCGCCCCACCGCTGCACCGCCTGACGATCGCCGACAGCAACGACGTGCTGGCGCTGGCCGGATTCGTCCTGGTCGCCGCCATGGTCAGCCGGGTCGTCGACACCTCCGCACGCCGCTACGGCCAGGCCGTGCGCGCCTCCGCCGAGGCCGCCACCCTGTCCATGCTCGCCGGCAGCGTCCTGCGCGGCGAGGACGCCCTGCCCGCCCTGCTCGACCGCGCCCGCGAGACCTTCGCCATGACTTCGGCCACCCTGCTCGAACGCGCGAGCAGCAGCGACGGTGACGAGTGGCGGGTGGTCATGGCCGTCGGGTCCGATCCGTGCGTGCGGCCCGAGCAGGGGTCGGTGGACGTGCCGGTCGGTGACGAGCTGGCGCTGGTGCTGCGCGGCCGTCCGCTGCCCGCCGCCGACCGGCGGATCCTCGCCGCGTTCGCCGCCCAGGCCGCCGTCGCCCTCGAACGCCGCCGCCTCGCGGAAGCGGCCGCCGAGGCCGCGCCGATCGCCGAGGCCGACCGGGTCCGCACCGCCCTGCTCACCGCCGTCAGCCACGACCTGCGCACCCCGCTGGCCGCCGCCAAGGCCGCCGTCACCGGCCTGCGCGGCGGCGCCGCCCTGCTCGACGCCGACGAGCAGGCCGAACTGCTCGCCACCGCCGACGAGTCGCTGGACCGCCTGACCGGCCTGGTCGAGAACCTGCTCGACATGTCCCGCCTGCAGGCCGGGGCGTTGAGCGTCTTCCCCCGCCCGATCGGCCTCGACGACGTCGTCCCGCACGCGCTGGACGAACTCGGCCCGCCGGCCCGCGCCATCACCATCCGCCTGCCCGACGATCTGCCCACCGTCGACGCCGACCCGGCGCTGCTGCAACGCGTGCTGGTCAACGTGGTCAGCAACGCCCTGCGCCACTCACCCGCCGGCCACCCGCCCGCCGTCACCGCGTCCAGCCTCGCCGGCCGGGTCGAACTGCGCGTCGTCGACCACGGCCCCGGCATTCCGGTCGTCGCCCGCGACCAGGTCTTCCAACCCTTCCAGCGCCTCGGCGACCGCGACAACACCACCGGCGTCGGCCTCGGCCTCGCCCTGTCCCGCGGCCTCACCGAGGCCATGCACGGCACCCTCACCCCCGAGGACACTCCCGGCGGCGGCCTCACCATGGTCGTCAGCCTCCCCGCGACCACTCCGGCCCCGACTTCCCTGGCCACCCTTGACGACGCCGGCCCCGACACCGAGCCCGACGTCGCTCCCAGCCCCGCCCGGACGAACCCGCTCTGACCCGCCGAAGCGGCATTTCGGCGGGCGTGCGGGCGTGCGTGCGTGCGTGCGTGCGTGCGGGAAGCGAACTGCGTGTCACGTACGCATGGCCGCACGCCCGATTCGTCCCGTTGAAGTTGACAGGACGGCCCTTTCCCCCGCGTCACCTCACGAGGCGTCCCGTGGGGCCGGCCGATCGAGGTGGGCCAAGGTAGGCGCGAGGCCGGACGGCACCGGGCCGTCGCCGTCCGGCCGCGGCGCGGCGGCGACGAGCTGGACGGGGACGACGCCCGCCCAGTGCGGTAGCGCGAGATCGGCCTCGTCGTCGACCGGCGGCCCGGTGCGCGCCTTGACGGCAGTGTCGACGCCGTCGCCGGTCAGAGGCACGGCGAGCACCGCTGTCGCCGCGAGCTCCCGCGCGTTCGGCCCCCGGCACTGGTCGGATCGCCCGGCGCCGGCCCGTTCCACGAACGCGGCCAGCACCCGCGCCTTCTCCTCGTCGTCCCGCACCAGCGCGGCGTCGGCGTGGATGACCACGGACCGGTAGTTCAGCGAATGGTGGAACGCGGATCGCGCGAGCACGAGCCCGTCGAGAATCGACACCGTCACACACACCCGCATAGGCGCCGACCGCGCCGCGAGTCCCATCCGGGACGCCGTCGACGCGTGCAGATAGAGCCGATCCTCGACCCGGCAGTGCATCGTCGGCAGCACGTGCGGCTCCCCGTCGACGACGACACCCACATGGCAGACGAGCGCCTCGTCCAGCACGGCGCACAGCGCCCCGTCGGCATAGGTGATCCGCTCGGCAAGACGTGAAGGAAGCAACATGCCGCCCATCCTGGCCGCGACCCCGAACACCATCCACCGATTTTCTTCGCGTCAACCTTCCTGTCGTCAACCCGGCGACATCCGGCGAGAAGGCACCCGAGCGGATCGGTCATACTTGGGCAATGGCCAGCGGGGGGCGCTCGGACGAGCAGTGGGATTTCTTCATCTCGTATACAGCGGCGGATCAGCAGTGGGCCGAGTGGATCGCCTGGGAGCTTGAGGCGGACGGCTTCCACGTGCTGATCCAGGCCTGGGACTTTGTCCCCGGCTCGAACTGGACGGCGTCGATGGCGGAGGGTCTGGAGCGTTCTACCAGGACCATCGCGGTGGTGTCGGAGGCGTATCTGCGGTCGGTGTACAGCCAGGCGGAATGGAACGCCGCGTTCCGCGCCGATCCGACCGGCCTGACCCGCCGGCTGCTCCCGGTCCGGGTGGAGGATTGCGACCGGCCGGGCCTGCTCGGTGCGGTCGTCGCGGTCGACCTGTTCGGCAGGGACGATGCCGAGGCCCGCCGCGTCCTGCTGGAGGGCGTCCGCGCGGCGATCGGCGGCCGCGCGAAACCGTTGGCCCCGCCGGTCTTCCCGGTGGAAGGGGAGGTTGTCCTCTCGGAGGAGATGGTCGCGGGCTCGCCGCCGTCGCGGAGGGAAGGGGCCACTTCGCCATACCTGATCGCACGCACGGCTCCGCCGCATCCGGCCCAGCGGACCACGGCCCCGCCGCGTCCCTCGCTGGAGGACCTGGACCTGCAGGCGGCGGCAGCCGTGCGGCGGATCCGGATCTGGGAGGTCGGCGAGGTCTTCAAGCCGACCGGGATTCCCGAGGTCACGTTCGTGCAGCCGGCGGAGTTCGTGACGTTCGGGATGTCGCTGCGCCAGCCCGGACTGAGCGTGGTCCTGGAGGGCCCGTCCGGCATCGGCAAGACGACGTTCCTGCGGCATGCCATCGAGCAGGACTCCCGCCGGCTGAAGGAGCCGCGGATCCTCAGCGCCCGCACCGAGAAGGACCGGGCGAAGATCGACCGGATCATCGACGGCGACGAGCATTCGGGCATCGTCGCGATCGACGACTTCCACCGGCTGTCCCTGGACCAGAAGCGCCGCGCCGTCGACTACCTGAAGCACCTGGCGGACACGGACGACCGCGAGCGCAAGCTGGTGATCGTGGGAGTGCCGAACACGGCCCAGTCCCTGGTCGAGGTGAGCTTCGACATCGCGAACCGCATTCGCGTCTTCTCTCCCGAATGGGCCACCAACGACCAGGTCGAGGAACTGATCCGCAAGGGCGAGCAGGCGCTGAACATCAGCTTCGAGGACCGCGCCGCGATCGTCCGGGCCGCCCACGGCAGTCTCATCACCGCCCAGGTCCTCTGCTGGCATCTGCTCGGAATAGCCCTCATCGAGGAGACCGCGCCCACCCATCGGACGGTCCGCACCGGCATCGCGCAGGCGCGCAGGCGGGTCACCAAGGAGCTGCACCTCAAGTACCAGCGGGCGGTGGAGGCGTTCGCCGGCCTCGACGGCTCCGATGAGACGGCGTGCATCGAACTGCTCGTGAGCCTGGCCGCGACCCCCGACGGCGTCCTCACCCTCGACCGGTTCACGCACGGTGGTTCCAGCGTCGCGAAGAGGGCCGCCAGGGTTCTCACGGACGGTGTCGGCGAGGCCATGGCCTCGGACGCGGACATCGGCAGGGTGCTGTACTACGACGCGTTGCGCCGCCGACTCATCGCGGACGACCCCCAGTTCATGTACTACCTCCGCCAACTCGACCGAACGAGCCTGGCCGCCGACGCCGGCAAACGCCCATAGCTCCGCGCGACCACGCCTTCGTCCGCCTCAGCCCGGACACCAACCGGCCGAAACGCGCGTGCGGTCGCTCCCGCGAGGTGGCTCGGCGACTCGCTCTCGCGGCCGGAATGTTCGAGATTCGCAGCGACGGGATGGCCCACAACGACAGAGCCCTCGCCCGCGCCGGATCCTGAACCTAAGACTCAGGGCACTGGGATAGGTTGGTGCTGGTTTCGACCGCTTTCGGAGACGAACAGGGTTCTTCCAGAGACGCAAAGGGGCACTGCCGTGGTGGGGTCCGGCGAGGCGCGCACGAGTGATCAGCTGACGTGGAACACCTCCCTCAGAGATGGCGAGCCGATCGATCTTAAGATCGATCGGCCCCACTCCGCGAGGGTCTACGACTATCTCCTCGGCGGTAAGGACAACTTTCCGGCCGATCGGGACGCCGCCGAGCAGGCCGCCCGGTCGTTCCCGAACATCCGCAACACCGCGCTGCAGAACCGGGCGTTCATGGTCCGCGCGATCCGCTGTCTGGTCGCGGACGCGGGGATCAGACGGTTCCTGGACGTCGGTACTGGCATCCCGACCTCCCCGAACCTGCATGAGATCGCCCAGGCGGTGGCACCCGACACACGGGTCGTCTACACCGACAACGACCCGATCGCCCTCGCGCAGGCTTCAGGCTTCAGGCTTCAGGCTTCAGGCTTCAGGCTTCAGGCTTCAGGCTTCAGGCTTCAGGCTTCAGGCTTCAGGCTTCAGGCTTCAGGCTTCAGGCTTCAGGCTTCAGGCTTCAGGCTTCTGACCAGCATCTTCCTGAGAAATCGCCCCGGCCTGTAGTCCGTCCCCGTATTGCACGCGTCTCACGGTGTGGGCGCGGCGGGCTGGGGCTGTGTGCCGACCGTTGCATCGGCGCAGGACCGCCCGTCCACCCGGGACTCGGCTGCTGGTCACTGCTCGCCGCCCGCGTCCTGGTTGGCGGCCTTGTCAGGTTATTGGCTCCTCGCTCGAGGCTTCAACTTTCCGGGCCTCCCGCTTGGGCTCCGCGTCAGTGTTCTCCGTTATCCCTTCGCCTCCTCTGGCTGATTCGCCCAATAGCGATCTGATCATCGATAGCGCTACCGCGCCTTGCGACAGCACGTTGGTCAGCATGTCTGAGAGCCCGCTTGCACCATTGAGCACCACCATATTGTCGACCCCGCCAAATGCTTCCGCGCCGGCGCGCACGATGTCGCTCCAGTTCTTGGCTAACTGCTGGCCAATCACCGCTTCCCGATTGGACGCAAGGGCCTCTCCGCGAGCGTGAATAATTTCGGCCTCGGCGAGGCCATTCACTCGGATTGCGTGCGCATCCGCTTCACCGAGGACCCGCCGCTGATATGCATCGGCGTCGGCCCTGAGTCGCGCCGCCTTGGCAGCTGCCTCCGCCTGTGCCACTACCTCGTATGCGTTGGCGTCTGCGGGCCGTCGAACTTTCGACAACAGCTCTTCCTCGACTTGGCGCGCCTCGAGGCTAGTACTGCAGTCACAGTGATCTTTATGTGGCCGCTGTTGGCCTAACGATCTGCTGGGCGGCCCGGATCCGGGTCTGGAAGTGGTAATAGCGGGCGCGCGCTTGGTGGCGGCGACGCCAGTCCGACCACCAGGTGATCACGGCTGGTGGGATGACGGCCTGTCCGAACAGGGCAGTGATGTGACGGATCTCGTTGAGGGTGAACGGCGCCATCATGGTTTTGTCCAGTTCGGCCTGCTCGGCGATAGGGAGGCCGCGGGGAAGGCGCTGGTATCCCACCGCGGTCATCGTTGGTGGGACGGCCGGCGGGTTTTCCTCGTGGTTTCTCCGTGCGGTGACAGCGAGCCAGGCATGGGCGAGCATCGCCAACGTGATATGCCGGTACCAGGCGTGGTAGAGCCGAACCTGATAGTGGTCCAGGCCGACCTCGTTCTTGCCTGACTGGAGGCATTCCTCGATGCCCCAGCGGCGTCCCGCGACGGTGACGAGGGTGGCGAGCGGGACCGGCCGCGGGCTGTGGGTGATGAAGAACGCGAGTTCTTTCTTCTGGGTGCGTGAGCGGCGGATAAGGATCTGCTGGGGTCGGTTGTCCGGGCCGGCGCAGTCGATCGTGTCGACCAGCGCCCAGTCGTACAGGCGGGGTCCTTTCGAACCGTCGGCGCAGGAATATGTCTCCCAGGCTCGGGCGGGGACCTTTCCGGCGAGGGTGTCCACGCGGCGACGGCCGACGGTCGTGGTCACCTGGGTGTCTTTCTTGACGGCCAGAACATAGCCGATCCGGTGTTCTTCGAGCCAGTCGCGTAGTTCGGGGTCCATGCCGTACGCCTCGTCGCCGGCGACCCAGCCGATCTCCCGATGCGTCACCCAGAACCGGCGGATCATGTCCAACGCGAGCAGTGGCTTGGTCGCGAACCCGACCCTGGCCGGCACACCCGCTGCCGCGCACCGCGCCCGGTCCTCGGTCCAGCTTGCGGGAAGATACAGTTCCCGGTCGACGAACGCTCGTCCTTTCCCGGAGACGTAGGCGGCGAACACTCCGATCTGGCAGTTCTCGATACGGCCCGCGGTGCCGCTGTACCGCCGCTGCACTCCCGCCGACGAGGTCCCCTTCTTGAGGAACCCGGTCTCGTCCACTACCAGAACCCCGTCCGGCTCGGCCAGGTTCTCCACCACATAGGACTGGACGACGTCACGCACCGCGTCGGCGTTCCACGCGTATTCGTTCAACAAACGCTGCATCTTCTGCGGCCCGGCCTCGCGGGTGAACTCCGCCAGTGTCCATCCGTTCTTCCGTTCCGTCCGAGACAACAACCCGGCCACATAGGCCCGCGCCTGGGTCTGCGGCTGCTCGGACCGGAAACAGCCCGCGACCCGGCCGAACAGCTCTTCCAACCCGGCCTCCCACATGGCCACGTCCACCCCGGATATGCTACGGGCCGCGGCCGCCGCGGCATCTTCGTTTGTTCTCACAAACTACGAAGAAACCCACGGTGGCCGCCCCACAGCTCACGCCACGCCGCATTCGCGATAAGAGACCACACGGCGATCACTGGGGCTGTAGTACTAGCAAGCCGCGTCTGCTCCTCAACGACTTTCTGGCGCGCAGCCAACTCGGCGATGGACGCGTTCCTCTTCGCCTCCGCTTAATGAATAGCCGATATTTGCTCGCTTTCAATCGCGACCCGCTCCGCTGCGGCGGAGAAGGGTCTGGAGACTTTGCTAATATATTCCTCAAAGTCATGAATGAGGACGACACCATGAATTTTGGACCGAAATGGCTTGGTTTGTGACGCAGTCCACTTCGAGGGAGGTTTGCGTAGAGTCGAGATAAATCTTTCGCGCGACATGTAAACCGGGAAGCGCGAGGGTGCCACGACCGGTCACGATCTTAAAATCGGATCTCGATATGTCACCATGGCCGTGGCGGATCCGTAGCCCTGTAATGATTAGTGCTTCATCTGGCGCCGGAATTCTCCATAGCCGACTCCAGGACAACGTCAAAATGAGAATGATGAAGGCACCCACGGCCAGCCAGACTAAAACGGCCATGACAAAAATATCCCCCGTTTGAATTGAAATGAGCGTTAGCTTCTTTGATCTTCAACATTGCCGCGATCAGGGAGGGTGCGAACAAATACAGTCCTTGGCAGCTGATAGTCGACGACAATCACACGACTTCCTTCTAGGATTTCGCCACATGGGTCGCTAGAATAGGCAAGAAAAGTCTCTGTGGAGCCGCGAACATTGAGTCGAACTTCGCCGACTAGTCCTTTGGCAATTCTTCCCGTGACTCTACCCGCGCTTCCAAGGACGCTTTGATAAACCCCATCTTCATATCGTTTTGGATGTCTCTCCAGGGTGTGGCGGGATCTCGATAGAAGCCGACGCCTCCGTTGACTCTCGCTACCTGTGCGCGACGATGCCAGATCCGTGCCCGACACCTCCAGACGTGCAGGAGGAACTTCGCCCACCGGAGTCGGACCACCCGGGAACACCGGTGATGCAGCGCCGCCAGGGAAGCCCTCCGAAACCCGGTCCGGATGGGCCAGACCGACCGCCTCCAGCAGGCGACGACGCGCAGTCACCTCATCCACGCCGAAAAGATCCCGATAGGTAATCGTC
Source organism: Frankia sp. RB5 (assembly GCF_059816245.1). Lineage (NCBI taxonomy): Bacteria > Bacillati > Actinomycetota > Actinomycetes > Frankiales > Frankiaceae > Frankia > Frankia sp. RB5. The sequence continues at coordinate 6,779 of NZ_JCBATA010000033.1, read as the reverse complement.
GCCAGTACCGACGGGATCCGGCAGGCCGCGACCCGCAGTGGGGTCAACTTACGTCCGGCAAGCGCGCCCGCCCACTCCTGCGTACACCAGTGCGACGCGAAATACGCGTCCGAGCAGATCGCGACCGTGCGGTCCGCAGCATCCATCTGTTCGCTGATCCAAGTCACGAAGTTCTCCCCGACAGGAGAGTCCCACGCCTGCACCACGGTCGTCCGGCCTACGGCCTCCAACACCTCGGCGACCCACGTGGCCCACGCCTCGTCCATCCCCGTGTAGGAGACGAAGAAGTCCACCTGCTTGCCCGGGGCCCCCGTACTCATACCGGGACAGTCTGCCACTCCGTTGCTCATTTTCGTAGAATCGACGCGCCAGATAGAGCGCCCGGCCACCGTGGGCTCGCTCAACCTCGCGGGCCGGTTAGGGCCGCCATGCCACCCAGCGAGCGGCGCGAAAAATGCTGGTCAGAACGCCAGGATGACCAGGCCGGGCCCAGCCCCCTCAAGGGGCAACTGCCCTACCTGCGCCGCGACGATGCCCAAACCGACCTCTCGATAGACGTGTGCAATCGAGGGGTGGTACCGATCGTGTTGGCCCATGCACGCGCGCTGCTGGCCAGCGGCCCGCACGGCCGCACCGCCTACGTCGACGCCGATCTGCACGACGTCGAGTCGATCCTCTCCTCCGCGCAGCTGCGCGAGACCCTCGACCTCACGCGGCCGGCCGCCCTGTCCGTCATCGCGGTCCTGCACTTCTTCCCGGACTCGGACGATCCGCATGGCATCGTCCGCCGGCTCGTCGACGCGCTGCCCGCCGGCAGCTACCTCGCCCTCACCCACGGCACGGCCGACTTCACGCCGGCGGCCAGCGCGCGGGCGGCGCAGGCCTACCGGGACCGGGGGATCTCCGCCGCGCCGCGCAGCCGGGCGGAGGTCACCCGGTTCTTCGACGGTCTCGAGCTGCTCGATCCCGGCGTCCAGGTCGTGCACCGCTGGCGGCCCGATGGCGACGTCAACGAGAACCTGACCGACGAGCAGGTCAGCATCTACGGCGCCGTCGCCCGCATCCCCTGAGCGACCCATCCGCGCCGCCGTGATGGGGATCAACGCTGAGGGCGAGTTCCAGGCGTTTCCGGACGGAATGTCCGAACAGACCTGATCGAGGACGTAGCCCGCCGCTCAGCCCCACAGGGCGCAGATAGGGACGGCGTGGATGTCGGGGGCGAGGCGGTAGCGGCGGGGGCCGGTGTGCAGGACGACGCCGGCGACGAAGCGGTCGCCGAGTTCGTCGCGCAGCCAGGCCAGGTGACGAGCGGCGCTGGCGTCGGGCGCGGCGTGCGCCTTCACCTCGATGCCGATCACGCGTTCCGCTCCCAGCTCCGCGAGCAGGTCGACCTCGTGCTGGCCCTTCTCCTGACGCAGGTGATAAAGCCGCGGGCGCGCCGAGCCGACGGGGAGTTCGGCCCGCAGCTGGGCGGCGACGAAGGTGTCGAGAATCCGGCCGAGAAGATCGCCGTCGCGCAGCACGGCGTTCACGTCGAGACGCAGGGCGGCACCGATCAGCCCCGGGTCGACGATGTACCGCTTGGCTCCGCGGACGAGGCGTTTGAGCCGGTTCGTCGACCACGCCGGCACGGATTCGGCGACGAGCAGGTTCTGGAGCAGACGATCGTAGGCGTCGGCTGTCCTCGCGTTGATGCCGGCGGCCTCGTGCAGCGTCCGGGCCTGCACAAGGCCGGCAGAGTTCAGCGCCAGCACCTCGAAGTAGCGCCGCAGCCGAGCTGGGTCGCGATGCTCCCCCAGTATCTCCACGTCCCGGGTGAGCAGCTGGTCCAGATAGCCGTCGAGCCAGCGAGCCCGTGCCCGCGCCGAGAGGTGAAGCGCGGACTCTGGAAACCCGCCGCGCAGCGCCATCTCCACGTAGTCCCGCAGGTCGGGCACATCCGGCGGGAGCGCGAGCGACTCCACCTCGCCGGCCGCGAGACGGTCCAGGAACGTCGGCCCGTCAGCCCGGTGCACCATCTCGCGAACGGCAAGCCCCGTCATCGCGATCCGCACGAGCCTCCCGGTCCCCGGCCAGTTGTCCGCCTCGAGATCGGCGCGAACCGATCCGGTCACAATGAAGCGGCCTGGGCGGGGATCGGTGTCCACCGCGCGCTTGACCGCCCCGAGCACGGTCGGCACCATCTGCCACTCGTCGAGCAGGATCGGCTCCGGCAGATCCCGCAACGCCGCATCCGGATCGGCCGCGAAGGCGAACGCCTGACCAGGCTGGTCAAGCCGGACGATGGTGCGGGCGTGCCGGGCCGCCGTCGTCGTCTTGCCCGTCGCCCGCGGCCCGACCACCAGCAGGGCCGGCAGCTCGGCCAGCAGCTCCCGAAGCAGATCATCCACCAGGCGAGGCACATAGGGCCGGTCCACCCGACCAAGACTACCAATCTCCAAACGCCCCCAGTACCAACTCCCGGACCCCATGAGTACCAATCTCCGGATGGGTTGAGTACCACTCTCCCGCTTACGGCGGTACCGGCGGCCGTGGACGCGGCCGACCGGGAGCTGGCTCAGGCGATCTGTCGGAGGTCGTCGCCGTAGTCGAAGACGATCCTCATCCGGCACCCAGAGCCCGCGCGTAGCGGCTCAACGTCGCCACCTCGTTGACGTCGAGATCACCGTTCTCAATCTGGCCGACCCGGCCTGGCGAGACGCCCATCAGCTCCGCGACCTGCCGCTGGGTCAGGCCGAGCCGCTTGCGCTCCTCCGCGAGATGGAAGGCGCTGGCCCATGCTTCGGAACGCGCGCGTTCCACGGCGTCCGCCTCGTGGTCACCGTCGTGCAGTTCCGCCCGAATCTCATCCCAGTCGTAGAACTCGCTCATACACCTTCCCGCCTCTTCCTCTCAGCGGACAGCCACCCGTCGTACACGACTTCCGCCTGCGCTATCGCGCTTCTGTACAGTGCGACCAAGCCCCGGCCTTGTCGCCAGCGACCAACAGGACCGCCTGCGACCATGGATCAAACACGAAGATCAGTCTGACCGCGACGTCCCGACCAGACCTCGGGCGCAACTCCTTGCCGGCTACGAAGCGGTCTCCGAGTTCGTCACGTAGCCAGACCAGGTGACGAGCGGGGCGTTCACGTCCAGACGCAGCGATGCACCGATCAGCCCCGGGTCAACGATGTACCGCTTGGCGGTCAGGATGGTGGGGCCCGAGCGTATGGGTCCGAATGCGAGCAGATCCTCAACACCCTCGCCCACGCCCTCCGCCAGAACGCCACCAACCCTGAATTAGCTAAAACATTTACCCGTATGACGGTCGCAGTGCTCCCTACCCCACCCTCTCCGCCGCGCCACCCGCCCCGCCAACCGCTACATCCGGCAAAATAAACGCAATAGATAGACAACTACAAGGAATACCCGCCGCGCGGGTAACGACACGCCCCCGTCCGCTCCTCTATTAACCGACGTCAACGCAGACGTCCACTCAACGAGGAGCACATGTGGATCCAGTCCTTACGAGTACCACGGCGGTGCTCGTGAGCAAGGCGTTTGGTCTGGCAGCGCCGCGACTGCGCCTTCGAGCGTCGATCCAGCACGCCGATCCGCGCCGCCTGCTGCTCGTCGACCTCGCCGGCCGCCTGCCGGCCGGCGGTGCGCTTGTCGACCAGCGGTCGGACGGCACGCGCATCGCCGCGCTCGCGCCGTCCGCTCTGATCCACTGACGGGGACCCGACACCATGGACAGCAGAACCGATCCGCCTGACCCCACAGCACTGGGTGATCTCGCGACCTCCGGCGCCCCCGTCAGCTCGACCAGGGGCCCATCCGAGAGAACGCGGGCGGAATTCAGCGACTTCTACCGAAGTTTTCTCCCCGCCCTCGTGAGCTTCCTGATCGTGCAGGGAGCTCGGCAGTCCGACGCCGTCGAAGTGGCTCAGGAGACGATGGCCTTGGCCCTTGACCGCTGGGATCGCATCGACCATCCCTGGTCGTGGGCGCGCAAGGTCGCCTCACGCCGCTATGCCCGCCGCATCGGCACCGCCGCCGAGTACCCGGTCGCGGAGCTGCCGGACTGGCACTCCCCGCTCGTGCGCAACGAGTCCGATCTCGACGCCGTCATCGAGCGCAGCGAGGTGCTCCGGATCCTGGCTGCGCTGCCACCGCGGCAACGGCAGGTGATGGCGTGGGTCTATGACGGCTACGCGCCGATCGAGATCGCGGAACAGCTGAGGATGACACCGGAGGCGGTGCGCGTGGCACTACACAAGGCCCGCCGGACACTGCGCGAGGCGGTCAACCTGCGCAGGAGAACGAAGGACGCGCCATGACGGATCCCGACGACCTGCTCGACAACCTGCTGATCGCCGGCAGGGCACGACTGATCGACGACCTGGAGATGCGCCTGGATCTCGACGCGGGGCTTCGCGCCCTTCTCCCGCCAGAACGCCCAGCCGCCACCCTGGCGCCCCGCCCGGTGATGGCGACATCGGGATCCGCGGGCACCGCGACCGCCGAATGCCTGCGATCCCTGCCGCCCGCGGAGCGACTGTGCCTGCGGGCGCATCCGGCGGTCCTCGGACTGGCCCTCGTGTTCCGTCTCGACATGCTCGTCTCCATGTGTCGAGGCCTCACCTGGTTCCTTCAGCGAGACACCGCCCTGGCCATCGGACAGAGCCTTTCCGTGGCCAGCGATCTCGTGATCGATCTCGACCTCGACGCCAGTCGGGAACTCGCCATCGAGCTCGACAACGCACGGGACAACGCCCTGGGCGTGGCCCGGCGACTCGCGCTTGGCCGTGCTGCCCGAAGCCGCGCCCGGCGGCCCGCACGCGACCTGCTGCTCGACCTCGTCGTCGCCCAGGCCCGCCTGCTCGACCGTGCCGTGGAGCATGTCCTCGACCGCATGCCTGCAAACGACCAGCCGATCGCGCAGACCTTCCTGTCCGACCTGAAGCGAGACCGCGACCTCAGCCGGGCGCGCGACCGTTCGCGGGCCCTCGCCCAGGCCACCACCGAGAGCCGCGGCAGTCCCCGCAGTGGCGTCTACCTGCAGGACCTGACGTCGGCCCGCAACGATTTCACCGACGCGGACCTGAGCAGGGTGAGCCTGCTGGAGGTGCCACTGCTCGGCGTCAGATGGTCGCGTTCCACCCGCTGGCCGCCCGGCTGGGACGGCCTGATCGAACTACGCTCCAAGGAGGTCGCGCCCGGCGTGTTCGAGGTCCGCAACGACGGCCTGGCCCACATCGAAAGAGCCTTGGCCCGCGCCGGATCCTGAACCCCGCCCCTGGCTGTCCCACCCGCGCGGATCCGGTGGCGGCGCTGTCTCAGCCCCAGAGGACGCAGATCGGGACGGCGTCATGCCGTTGACGATCTGGAGTCCGGCGAGGAGACCCGCACCGGTGCCCGCTTCGTCACCATAGCCACACCTGGAACGCCCGCTACGCCGACGAGGCGACGGACCGAACAACGGCCAGGCAGGACGCGGCGCGGAACCAGCAGTGGGATCATTACTTCTGGTGTCAGGCCAAGGGAGGACTCGCGATGCCAGACAGCTCCACCACCCCCGAGCCCAACCCCGACGAGGACCCGGCCCCGACCGGGCCCGTGCCACCCGCTCCCGCGGGACCGTCGGAGCAGCCCTCCGACGACCACCCCCCGCTACGCCCTGTCGACTGGGACGGCCACTTCAGCCGCACCTGGAACACCCGCTACGCCGACGAGGCAACCGACCGCATCGCTGCCGGGCAGGCGGAGGAGTGGAACCGACAGTGGCTTGATCGAACAATGCGCGATCTCGCCGACAAGGCTCAGGATGAAGCGGACGCACGAGAGGCCCGGGCCCGCGAAGAGCGACACAGTGCCGCGCTGGCGGACCGGTTCGATCCTGGCGACAGCGCACGATCGCGTCTTTTCGAGAAGACCGGGCATTTGGATCACCCGTCCGACCAGCCGCAGGCGCGAGATGCCGATGGCGACAACCCTTCCCGGCCGGAATAGCGATGGCTCGCCAGTATTCCACTCATCCTCTCGGGCGAAAGTGCGCTGCATCAGGAAGTGACCGCTGCTCGTCCGGATTCCGCAGGCCGGGATCGGGTCGACTTTCTATCGGTTCCCGGCGGCTCACCTCGGCGAGCGAGGAGCGCACTCTGACGGTATCCGGATGATATGGGCCGAAGTCACGAAGATTTTCCGCAAATGCGGCACGGTAGAGAGGCTCGGCGTCAGTGGACCGTCCGGCATCACGGTAAGCGTCGGCGAGGCTCCCACGGCTGGCGCGAGTGTCAGGATGGCTGGCGCCGAGAGCGTAGGCCCGATGGCTGTATACATGCTCGTGGAGGGTGACGGCCTGCGATAGCCGACCGGTTTGGCCGTAGACGTCAGCCAGATTGGACGCGACGCGCAGGGTGCGCGGGTCCGCGTCACCATGCGTTGATCTGCTGTGCCTGAACCGCCGTTCAAGGTGAAAGCGTGCCGCACCCAGCTGCCCATCAGATCTATAGACCGCCGCGATCATTTCCCGCGCCTCCATTGCACGCGGATCGCTTGGACCAAGAATGCGCTCGCGATGGTCGACTACGAGTTCAAGATGGGGAGTCGCACGATCCGGCCGACCATTCGCGATGTGAGCCCCAGCAAGTGAGCCTTTCCCGGTAACCTTTCGTGGCGTTGCGTGACATCAGCGTCGTGGCGTGGTGTTGGGTGTTAGGCGGTCCTGCGGTACTCGGTGTGGAGGATGACGAGGGCGGCTTTCGCGACGAGTCCGATCTTCCAGGGGTCGATCG